>JAIORS010000100.1 GCA_021108005.1 Candidatus Aegiribacteria sp. | reverse complement strand
TAAAAAAATATGCAAATGCCTTAAATTGTCATCTAGAAATCAAGCTTGTAGAAAATAACTGAACCGGAAGGTAGAACAACTGGCTGCAGTAGACAAGCACTACCTTGTTCTTCCACTCTTTTTACTGCTTGCTACTGAGCCAGAGCGTTCGAAGGAAAAATATGAAAACACCTTTCGAATTTATTAACCCCGGTAAACTCATTGATGACGATCTTGAACTGTTTTTAGTAAAAAAAACGCAAGCTGATCCAATCAAGAAGTATTCGCCTAGCTACGAGTTCGAGATGCGCCACACAAAAACTTCTGAGTGCATGGGATGCATCCGACTTCGAATCGCCTCTGCTCGTACCCTCCAATATCCAGGTCATATCGGATATGAAGTAAACGAAGAATACCGGGGACACCGGTATGCGGCTCGCAGTTGCTATTTATTGCGATCACTCGCCCTGGATCACGGTCTGAAGGCACTGTGGCTAACCGTTGATCCAAAAAATATTCCATCCAGAAAGACTTGTGAAATTATAGGTGCACAATATGTTGAGACAGTACGTATTCCAAAGAATCATGAAATGTATGAGCATGGTGCACGATATCGATGTCGATATCGACTTGATGTAAAGAAATGATTTTCGAACAATCAAATTCAACAGAAATGCGTCTAAGGTTTACCGTTCACAAAACGCATTCTGCTGATTTGAGACGTTCTGCAGAAAGCAACAAAATGGAAATCGGATCACTCTGGAACAGCAATTGGAGAGGTTTCATGAACAACAGACAATCATTCCTCAATACAATGCTTCTACTATTTCTGATCACCATCCCTCTCTCATTTGCATGCACAGGTGACAATACAGATTCTGACGATCCAGATTCAATGGATTCATTCATGCTTGATACTCTGATAGTTGTTGATTCGATCGGCGTATTTATGGGTGATTCCACTGAGATGTTCGCATACATTACCAGTGCAACTCCCTTACCAGACAGAAGATTTGCAGTATTGGATATACTCACCGGAAGAATTTCTGTATTCACTATGACTGGGGTATTCCAAAATTCCTTCGGTGGTATGGGATCAGGACCAGGAGAATTCCAGGGCGCCATCCATATGGGATTGATGACAAATGGACATCTGTTGATACAGGATCGGATGGGTGATGAATTCGTAGTCTTCTCGCAAGAAGGAGAATACCTATATAGTATCCCAATAGACCCTTTATTCAGCCCTATCGACTGGGCAATATTCCCTTGTGATGATTCTACTTTTGTGAAGTACTCATACACCCGTGAGGTTCTTAATCAGACCATTGTCCAAGAATGGGAGATCATTCGCTGTTCGATAGAGAACGGAGAAACCCAAACAACCTATTTCTCTAACCAGCAGAATATCGATGAGGAACCTCTGGATTGGCTTTCCTGCTACAAGGTTGTGACAACAGGGAATAATGGTGAGGTTTACATATCCGACTGTGTTTCAGATAATTATGAAATACAAGTCTTAACCACAGAAGGCGATACTATTCGTACTCTCCGCAAGGCTGCAACTACCATTCCAGTCTCAGATGATGACGTAGGATACATCATTCCTTTGGTGCATTTATGGCCTGATACAGCGCATCCAAGGAATATACCCGGCATGTTCCCAGAGTTTCGACCTTTCGTCGGGCAGATGGATGTCGATTCAATCGGTAACCTATGGGCCAGACGCGGTACAGTGAATGAGCATATCTGGGATGTGTTTTCCCCGGAAGGCGAGTGGCTCGGTGGAGTGTTTCTCGAGGGATTACCCATCAATGAGACTGTGGAACTCCATATGAACCGGTTCGGTGCAGTAGCAACAGTGTATGAGCCTGAGGACTATTACAGAGTATACATATTTAATGATGAAGAATGATCAATATGCAGAACAACTGCATCAACCGGAAACACCCGCTATATTTTTAGCTTGAGAGTACTGTTCCGGTTATGCAGGGCGTTCGCCTATAATAGCAAATCCATCATGCAATCAGAGATATCGAAGTTAATTTGTAAACGCAGAAAGCTACATCAAGAATGAATTCAAACCTCTTCTTGACTCAGTATAGGAAACATGTGTATAATACACACCATGAATAGCAGGGATATTATTAGGAAATTGAAAAAGGATGGATGGTTACTTCATCATACCAAAGGTGACCACCACCAATTCAAACATCCCGTGAAATCAGGAAAAGTAACTGTACCACACCCGAAAAAGGATTTTCCTGTCGGTACCCTGCGAAATATTTATCGGCAAGCCGGTTGGAAGTGGAGATAAACAATGAAATATCCAATTGTCATTCATAAGGACAATAACTCGGATTACGGAGTAACTATTCCTGATATTCCAGGATGCTTCTCTGTTGGTACGTCAATTGAAGAAGCTATTGCTATGTCTCAAGAAGCAGCAGAATGTCATATCGAAGGAATGCTCCTTGATTCAGAACCAATCCCTGTGCCAACCTCTATAGAAAGCCATAAAGATAATCCTAATTATAAAGATGGTCTCTGGGCTTTAGTAGATATTGATATTAGCAAATTATCACTGAAAGCAAAACGTGTAAATATCACCATACCGGAAAGATTACTAAACACTGTTGATAATTACGCAAGAAATCACGGAGAAACTCGGTCCGGTCTATTGTCCCAAGCTGTTACAGAGTATATGGCATCACACCAATAATTAACTGGCGAACGAGTAAAGGATTCGTAGCACACGCCCCGTGTGCTACAATCCTGTGTTGAATTAAGCGAAGCTTCTCTTTGTGTTTTCTATTAATGGCGTGTGATGGGAGTTCTTTCCTGGAATTGGTCAAAAAGGGCTAAGCCGGTCAACAATTGGATACCAGAGTGTTGATCCAGACTGGCTTTTTCAAGCAGGGAGACAGTGATAATCTCTTGAATGACAATTCGGATTCCAAAGGATAAACCCGTCCGTGGCTGCCTCAAGAAGACAATTGGCAGCAGATACAATGCAGAAAGGGTGTGCACCTTTCTCACGGAGGCCCCCGTTGAGGTTGCAGGATGCGAACAAGTACCAGCTCTTCACCGCAATGAGGGCAGAAATGTTTTCCGGGTTCTATAACCGGTATAATGATCTCTGGCAGTTTCAACTGTTTTTTGATTGATTTCAACTTTTCCCTACACCTCTGATGCAGGAATCCATAGTACCTCACTTTGCAAAAGCCTTTGGGCAATACATGC
>JAIORS010000099.1 GCA_021108005.1 Candidatus Aegiribacteria sp. | reverse complement strand
CGACAAGCAAAGATCGTAACTAGAATTATTCTAGCTAAGTGATATAAGGGGAGGTTTTCGTACCTCCCCTTTCTCGTGGATGATCATTCACTACTCTCAAACAACCTTCCTGATGCGGAATAGGGAGTCCTTCTCCTAACTGACCTCGCTGGTTTGACTGTCTCGGAGGTATCTTCCCACATTCTTTCACCGGTTATCATTTACTCAAAATGACAGAAATCAGAATATTCGATTTAAGTCAATCAGATCCGGAAAATCCCTTGCGGATACGTTACTGGAAGGGATGAACCATCAGCATTGTATCCACCAACGATCACTCTGATCTTTCTGAAAGCAGTTGACTAATCTATATAGGTATATTACTATATGGTTATGAAAGAACTCAAGAAACTGGCTCAGCTTCACAGGGCTCTGTCATCGGTATCGCGCCTTCGAATACTGAGGATGCTCATAGACAGTCCCATGTGCGTGAACGCAATCACAGATAGACTGAACATCAGCCAGCCCTCGGTATCCCAACATCTTGCGGTACTTGAAAGGGCCGGGCTGATCGAAAGCCACAGGGACGGCTGCAGGACACATTACGGCCTTGATATGGATAACCTGCCTTATATTCGAAATGTCCTGATGGAAATACCCTACGGGAATCCGGATATGGATGATGAATCCTGAGCAGTCGGGAGCCAGAAAACTGGAGGGTAAAGGTCACGTGAAGGCTGAAGGCAAGGCCATAAACAGAACCTCCGGGCCAGCATGGCCGCTTCTAAAAAGACTGGCGCACTATGTAAAATCCAACTTGGGCCTCTTTGCCGTCACCGTTTCTGCCGCCGCCTTCGCGGCGATATTCGAGCTGCTTCCTCCCTTCCTCATCCGCGCAGCAATCGACAGGTGCGTACTGGGGGAAGAGGGCAATCTCATATGGCTGTGGGCAGCGGGATTACTTGCAGTATCATTGCTGCAGGGGGGTGTGGATTTCCTGAGGCTTTACCTCACCGCCCTGCTGGGGCAGAAAATAGTGTTCAGGATAAGGAACGATCTCTTCACTCACCTGAACAGACTTTCATTCTCCTTCTTCGACCGGGCCCGAACGGGCGATCTAATGTCCAGGGTAACATCGGATACGGACGTTCTCAGCATGTTCTTCGGCCGCGCGGGAATAATCGTCCTTACTAACGCCCTTTTCCTTATAGGTGTCATGGTTGTGCTCTTCTCCTGGAACTGGATCCTTGGCCTTGTATACGCTGCCATGCTCCCGGTGATTGTAGTGGCCATACGCATCTACGCCAGAAAAGTCAGGCCAGCCATGGGAAGGGTCAGAAAGACTCTCGGACTGCTGGGTTCCACCCTTCAGGAAACCCTTGCCGGAATAATGGTAGTGAAGGTTTTCGGGCGAGATAAGTACGAAGAGAAACGTTTCGACCGCTCAAGCAGCAAAAACCTCAGCGCTGGTGTTGAGGCAGCGAAGATACAATCCCTCTGGATGCCCTTCATGAACGTATTCATGGGAATAGGAACAGGCCTGATACTCTGGGTTGGAGGGTACGGCGTAATAAGGGGAGAAATTTCACTTGGCACACTGATAGCTTTCATCACCTACATCAGCATGCTGCTGCGGCCGGTAAGGCAGACGGGCATGATGATGAACGTTGTCATGAGATCCATGGCAGCATCGGAGCGGATCTTCGAGGTAATGGATACAATCCCGGAGATAGCCGACTCCCCCGGTGCACTGCCCCTCCCTCCCATTCAGGGAATAGTGAAATTCGACAATGTCTCCTTCTCATACGATGGTAATAATCCTGTTCTCATTGATGTGTCCCTGAAAGCACTTCCCGGAGAACTGGTGGCCGTGGTCGGCCCTTCAGGGGCAGGCAAGAGCACCTTAGTACACCTGATCCCAAGATTCTACAACGCAGAACGGGGTTCATTAACGCTGGATGGGAACGATGTCAGGGAAGTTACTCTGGACAGCCTTCGAAGAAACGTTGGCATAGCTCTTCAGAGCGTATTCCTCTTCGACACATCTATCAGGGAGAATATCGCCTACGGAAGTCCAGGCGTCTCCGACAGAGAGATAGAGAGAGTGGCCAGGACCGCCCAGATTCATGATTTCATACACTCCCTTCCCATGGGATACGGTACGCCTGTAGGTGAAAGAGGAGTCCGGCTATCCGGAGGTCAGCGCCAGAGGATAGCACTGGCTCGAGTACTCCTGCATAACCCCCGGGTCCTCATACTGGACGAGCCCACATCAAGTGTTGACGCAGCCACTGAAAGAAAACTCAGGGACGCCTTCGAAGTGGCAAGAAAGGGGCGAACCACATTCGTCATAGCCCACAGGCTGGGGACCGTTAGACACGCTGACAGAATAATCGTACTGAAGAATGGCAGAGTCGAGGAACTGGGATTGCCAGAGGCTGGAAAAACCGCCCACGAAATGCTCATGGACGCCGGAGGCCTGTACAGCACTCTCTATTCGCTCCAGTTCACCGAAGCGGTGGAACCATGAACATAAGAGGCGGATTCATGGGCAGGCTGCAACGGGAGGAAGCGGATTTCAAGTTCTCCAATCTACGGAAGGGCTCATTACGACTTATAGCACACTACGTGAAACCCTACAGGGGCCGAGTGCTGATGGCTGTGCTTCTGATGCTGCTTTCAACCGCGGCCTCACTTGCCATGCCTCTGCTGGCCAAACTGGCCGTGGACGGTTACATAGTACCAGGTAATCTTAAAGGATTAACAATGGTGGCTCTGGCATACATTCTGCTCAATGCCGTATTCTGGCCTGCACTCTTCGGCCAGGGATACCTCTCCGGCTGGGTCAGCCAGCACGTGGTCTACGACATCAGAAAGGACATGTTCAGGAGCATCCTCAGAAGGTCCATAGAGTTCCACAGGCGTGAGAAGGTGGGACAGGTGATGTCCCGGGTCACCAACGATGTGAACAATGTGGCGAGTTTCGTGTCCTCGAATCTCATACATCTTTTCAACGACATGCTCACCGTCTGCGGAATAGTGGTTGTAATGGCGCTGCTAGACCTACGCCTTACACTCGTTACGATGGTGAGTGTACCTGTGGTGGTTGTAAGCCTTAGCATTATTGCCAGGAAAATGAGAAGAGCCTACATACATGTGCAGCAGGAAATGGCAGCCGTGAACACAGGCGTGGAACAGGGCGTAGTCGGCATGAAGATCACCCAGTCCCTCTCCAGGGAATCATTTAGCATAGAACAGTTCGAGATGCTCAGCCTCAGGAACATGAAGGCCAACCTCCGCACCGCCGTACTCTTCGCCTCACTCTTCCCCATAATGACAGTAAGCAACATGCTCAGCATAGCCCTGGTGATAGGTTACGGAGGATCACTGGTAACCGCGGGAACCATCACCATAGGCGTTATCCTCGCCTTCCTCGGTTACGTGAACCGTTTCTTCGGTCCAATCAGGGAACTGAGCCTCGCATACAACTCCCTCCAGGCCGCCGCCGCATCACTCACAAGGATAGGCGAATACCTGGAAATGGAACCCGGCATCAGGGAACCAGAAAAGCCCGAGGAACCAGATGGCGGTTTCAAAGGTGGAATTGATGTAGATAACCTGACCTTCGCCTACAAAGAGGAACCTGTTCTAAAGAACATCGAACTGAAGATAGATCCGGGGGAAACAATCGCAGTAGTCGGCCCGACAGGTGCTGGCAAGAGCACACTGGCTCTGCTCCTTGCAAGGCTGTACGACCCCGGCGAAGGACAGGTACTCATAGACGGCACGGACCTCAGAAACATCAGCAACAGAAAACTCAGGGAACTGGTAACCGTCGTACCACAGGAGACCTACCTCTTCCCCGACACCGTAATGGAGAACATCCGCTACGGTAATCCGAAAGCCTCAGATGAAGAAGTCAGAGAAGCCGCAAAGCTGATCCAGGCTCATGACTTCATAGAAAACCTGCCAAAGGGATACGAAAGCCAGGCAGGGGAAGCCGGAGCCCTTCTCTCCGGCGGCCAGAGACAGCTGATAGCCCTTGCCAGGGCTGTACTTGCCGATCCCCTTATCCTTGTCCTGGATGAGACAACCGCCCATGTGGACGCCCTAACCGAACAGAAGCTTCAGGAAGCCATGGAAGAGGTATCAAAGGGCAGAACAACCATCATCATCGCCCACAGGTTTACAACTATCAGAAACGCAGACAGGATGGTCGTTATCAAAGAGGGAAGGATCAAATCTGTCTCCGCACCGCATGATTTCACGGAAGATACGAAAGTCGATTAACTTTCTATAAGAATCCGTATCACTTCACGTCATCCTGGCACTGCTGATTAAACCATTCATCTTCAAATACATATCCATATGAGAGCTGGCATCAATATGTCATATAATCCAATAAACATCATCAATCTAAACAGTGAATAACCAAATGTAATACTGTTCATAGTGATATGCTGATGTGTTTAACTGGTTTGTAAGTACTTGCTCACATATGATTGAGATTCAGGAGGAATTATGGATAGAGAAGAATTGCTGGATTCAGACAGAAGGCTGATAGTCTCAGAGAGCGCTCATGGCAACAATAGCTTCGATGAATGGCTAATGCGTTTCCATGGAACAGTGATCCAACCCCCTCAACGCAACTCCTACACCCAACTCGATGACTTCACCGAGTGGCGCATCAGTGAGGTTTTCAAGGGGAACCCTCGCGAGTTTCTCATTCGCTAAACAGGATATCCAGCGAAATTCTCATCCGGCATCTGACGACAACTATCGCTCAGCAACATTATTCAGCGTATGCCTTTGTACCTTCGAACATTGAGAGCTTTCCACTCAAGAAGAGGTTGACATTGAATCCTCCCCTGTAATTCCTGATCAGTTGTAAGAAGCAACGGTTCTATTCTTCCTTTATCCAATATCAGGTTCAGAAATTCAAGTTCATTATCCTCAAAGGGTAATACCATTGATAATGCGTGTCTGCATTCCTCAATGAGTCTTTTCCCGTATTCCTCTGCAGTCCCCCGCTCTTCCGTGGTGCTTGAATTGAGTGTTGGGATCAGTTGATGCGCTATTTCTGCAGAATCAACATCCACATCATTAATTGAGACTGTTCGCCAATCCTTTCGATTCATTGCACCGTATACGACAAATGCGATTCGTAACCGATCTCTATTCAATTCCTTCATGGATAGAATCATCTGACAGTCGAACAGATCTCTTGCTTTTCTGCGTGAGAGCAATGCTGAGAGCTTCCCAGCGGCAAGTTCGTGAATATCAAGAACCGGAATATTCTTTGCCTGGAAGCCGTTAAATGGATGGGAATCCAATTTACGGATATCCCATAGAGGCTGTCTGAACATGAAATTAAAATCAACCTCAAGGTTACCGGATTGCCCTGTGAAACTCTGATAATTCAAGCGCCATTTCCCTCCTGCATGCTCAACAGGTACTCTTCTGACAGTTAAGCCTTCTCTGGAGAATACAGCCTTCAGAGCCTGATCAACTCCCTGACGTTCCTTCAACATCTCTTCTCGATTCAAAGCCCCTGTATAATTGAGATCAATATCAACAGAAAGCCTGGGAAGATTGAAAACGAACATGTTCAGCGCTGTGCCACCCTTCAATACCCATTTTCCCTTCAGAAAAGGATGTGAGTTCAGGGCATGTAAAAGGTTCAGAAGATGTATAACCTTTTCAAGTATCTCCACTCTGAAACCGGTTGAATCAGCAACAGGTAATAACTCCGATGCCGATAGCTTCATAATACTTCTCCCCATGACTCATTCAGTATTTCTTCAGGTACCAAGAGATTCCAGTTTTTTACCAGCTTACATCCCTCCCTTTTGCCCCGGATCATGTAATGAGGCTGCACAGGCCGCAGTTCATGTAAACGGTTCAGATATGAACCGGAAACCATCAGGGCTTCTCTGTTCTGCTCCAGAAAAAATCCAACTTTTGCAGCGGTGGTTGCGTTTTCCAGCAGCAATGTATACTCAACCACCTTATCAAGATCGAAATACTCTATCGATTGCAGTGATCTCCATATCTCCTCCCAGCTCCCGGTGAGTTCCGGTCGGTTCAGTACATCCACCATTGTTCTCTCAAGGCCGGTTACAAGTATTTCCACCCCTGAACGCATGTAACGATCAACACCGAACATCATTCTGTCTTTTGCAACCAGGGCTGCCTGCACAGACACGCTTCTGAATTCGAAAGAACGGAAGTTAAAGGGCAGTGACTTGCTGACACTCACATAGTGAAACCTTGAAAATACGCTATATGCTTTCCCATGAAATTCCAGAGCGGTATGGTATGCAAGTATAGCATCTTTTGTCAGTTTCGCGACTATCATGTACGGATCGACCAGACAGTTGTCAGGGCTGTACCCATAAGGCACAACAGCGTACAATCCACGGCGCAGAATCAATATCCGCCCCTGGTTACGATGATAGGTTAAAAGAGATTTCCGTGTATTCACATTGCCTGAAGAACGCTCAGACAGAAAACAGTCCAGTTCATCCACCGTAAACACAGCATGCAGCGCAAAGAACTCATTCAATCTTCTGGACTTATTCATATGACTCTCATTCGATATAGTATTAATATTCTAAGTACTATTTAGCATATTTGTCAAGTCTTACAGAATATACATGACGATTGTACGAATAAGTACCGAATATATTAGTACTTTTCATGTAATATGTCATATGAAAATAACAATAGGACAATGGATTTTCGCGAATCCCTTAGCCTGCTCACGAAGTAGCCAATTCGTCTCGATAAACTTCCGATTCCTGCCTGAAACCAGCATGCCAGAAGCTTGTGGTTCCCGGGTGATCCCGGAAACTGACAATACCATCTGAGAAACCACCGGTCAAACATGATTGTCGGCAGATGTGCACTGGAGACTCGGTGTCAGGATGTACGTCCCCCGTGAAGCGGATCCGGGAAATTATTATCCAACCTCTATCTCCGGCACATCATCCTTCCATGGAACGTAGTCTGCGCAGGGTTCGCAAACCATTTCCACGGGTTCGGGTGGAGGTCTGGGATCCTCCCATAGATCAAGGTGTTTCAGGATGCGCCTGATAACCGAAGGTTGTTCTATGAAAGAGATGACCTTCATCTGTCCTCCGCACTTCGGGCACTTCAGAGCGTCAACATTCCAGACTTTTTTCAGAAGTACGGCCCACAGTTGTCTTCTGCGGCGGGAGTATGAGGAACGATCTTTCAGCGAAGAAGCAGGTTCCTCATCGCCTGGTGCTTTCTGTAAGATCCCCTGGCGGCGTTCACGGCCACGCCATGCCTGGCTGTAAGCCCCATAGTAGATAACCTGCTTTGCGCCCTTCCTTGGGATGTGGGATGTTATCCGTGCTATCCACTCCAGGGGTTCTGAAACATCGAAGTTCCTGGCAAGGGTGGGGTGAAAGTGTTCACCTTTGTAGACAACGGTCTCTGAGCTTTCATTGAAGCTCATCCTCTCAAGCGAAAATGGTGCCCTTGAAATGTATTCACTCAGAGTCTTTCGACCGTTTATATCATCGGCTTTTACGGGCTTGCCGCAGTGAACGCTGAAGCCGCTGTGCTTCCAGGAGTTCATGTTCTCCACCAGTTCCTTTGAGATCATGCCCTCTTCGAGAAGCATTTTGAAAACGAGACTGGCAAAGAGCTTTTCAATCCCCTGAACATTTGAAGTGTCTATTCCAGGCATGAGGTAGTAATTGCCTTCCCTGTCCCAGCAGGTGTCAGTAATCAATGCATGAACATGGGGGTTCCAGTTGGCCATGCCACCGAAGGTCTGCGGTACAAGGATGCCCCCTGGAAAAACATCCCTGCGACCAAGGGCTTCATGAAGGAACATCGTGAGAGCGTCCCAGGCGCATCCGCAGAGCTTTGGAATAAGCTTCCTGTGATACAGGAAGTGCAGCCTGAGCATTTTCGGAACACTCCATACCCAATGACGGTGTGAAACAGGCCTGTAGAGTTCTTCTTCAAGGAAAATCGCCAGGTCCAGCGATTTCCTCTTCGAGCAGGATTGGCAGAAACCACGGCACTTGCAGGAAAAGGCCCTTAGATACTCAGCGCCGCATTCTTTACACCTGATCCTCGCGAAGCCATACTGTGGATCGCCGCATTTAAGATAGTATTTTACAATATGTTACAAACTTTTATTACTCTGTTCACAATCGCTCCTTAGAATATCAT
>JAIORS010000098.1 GCA_021108005.1 Candidatus Aegiribacteria sp. | reverse complement strand
TGCAGTCGGAATTGTAAACATAGTCCAGCCACAGTTCGTTACCCTCATAATCATACCTGACGATCATACCTGAGTATACCTGCCAGGGATAATCAGGGTTGGGTACGTTCTGCCCCCCATATATGTAACCCTGATCCATCGTTCTGTTGACGGAGTAGCCTTCAGGGAAACCATAACCAGAAACACCATGATACCAGATCGCATTGCCCAGGGAATCAGTATGAGCAATCTTAGCATTATTATTAGTGACGATGGTGTATCCTCCATCAGAAGGAGAGTAGCACATGTCAACGCCTTCGTCCCCACCCAGAGCGGCTATTCTCACCTCACTCAGGAGATTGCCGTTAAGGTCGTAGGTAAGCAGATGTGTACCTTTTGCAGAGTCCGGATGAATCCTGCCAAACGAGAGAACCTTGAGAAGTCCATCATTGTAGATCACTCTCCTGGCGTGATTCATGCTGTACTCTCCCCAGATGTCAGTCCAAAGCGTGTCTCCGTTCGAATCGGTTCTCAGGAGCCAGGCCTGATCCATGCCTGTCTGTGGGTTTATCTCTCCACATACAGCAAAACCTCCGTCGGGGAGCGGGAGGATGCAATAGCCTATTTCATACGAATCTTCGAAACCGAATAGTCTTTTCCATTCCTCGTTGCCTTCCGCATCGATCCTGGCGATGAACAACGTATAGCTGGATGATGAAGATAGACGACAGCAGCCGGTTGCGATATATCCTCCGGAGGGAACTTCTTCGATCCAGCGGGCGTGCTGGTAGTAGTCGTACCCGCTGACGCCATACTCCCATACTAAATTGCCATACGAGTCAAACAGAAATACGCTTTTATCTGGTCCGCTACCTTTACGCCCTGCAACGATGAAACCACCATCGGAAGTCTCGTGTACATCGTAAAAGTACGATGCAAGCTCATTCGTCCAGATTATAACGGGCGGATCCATTGCTCCTGCCTGCGTAAACAGAATAAGCAAGAACGTTGTGATGCAAAACTTCATCGCTGTCACCTCACTACCAGTACGCATTTCGATATCTGTACGTCCTGCTCGGTCCTGAGCATCACGATGTAGCAGCCCGAAGGAAGTTCACCCGGATACCACACGGAAGTGTGCTCGCCGCCATCGAGTATAGAATCCTCCAGTTCCCCTGCAAGCCTGCCTGTAAGATCGTAGACCGAAAGAGACACGCACATCCTCTCGGGAAGACTGTATCCAATGCTCAGGCTGGAAGTGAAGGGATTGGGACAGGGCGCGTTCAGAAGCACCGAATGGGGAAGTCCCTCCCGATCACCTATCCCTGTCTCGGGCTCGTAGCGTATCAGGAGGCCCTGTCCATTAGTTGTGTTCCCCGCAGCGATGTATCCACCCTGAGAGAGCTGCCTTATGGAATAGATGCACATGCAGTCCGATTCGTACACAAAGTCCCACCATATCTGATTCCCTTCGGAATCGATCCTTATCACCATGCCGGGATAGTCGTTATCCGCTTCTATGGGAAAGGGAGTGTTTTCACCTCCATAGATATAACCTCCATCCATCGTCGCGTTGATGGACCAGCCGTATGGATCCGATGAAGCCATAGGATTCGGTATTATCCATTCGAGGTTACCAAGACTGTCTACATGAGCTATCTTGGGATGGTGATTAGTGACGATGGTGTATCCTCCATCAGAAGGAGAGTAGCACATGTCAACGCCTTCGTCCCCACCCAGAGCGGCTATTCTCACCTCACTCAGGAGATTGCCGTTAAGGTCGTAGGTAAGCAGATGTGTACCTTTTGCAGAGTCCGGATGAATCCTGCCAAACGAGAGAACCTTGAGAAGTCCATCATTGTAGATCACTCTCCTGGCGTGATTCATGCTGTACTCTCCCCAGATGTCAGTCCAAAGCGTGTCTCCGTTCGAATCGGTTCTCAGGAGCCAGGCCTGATCCATGCCTGTCTGTGGGTTTATCTCTCCACATACAGCAAAACCTCCGTCGGGGAGTGTTGTCACACAGTATCCGCATTCAACTGATCCTGTGGGACCATATATTTTAGTCCATACTTCATCACCTTGCGAATCATACTGTGCCAATAGAAGCCCAACACTTGAAATACTTGTCTCCCTCCCTGCACCTGTTACGATGAAACCCCCATCGTTCAGTTCTTCAACCCAATGCCCAACTTGCGTATAGAGATCCGAGCTTGCGGTCCAAACGGTATCACCGTTTACATCGAATAAGCAGATGGCAAATTGTGGAACCATTGTAGAATACATAGCCGCAATATAGTTTCCATTACTTGTCTCATGAATATCACGGAAGCAGGAGTAATATCCATCGAAATAAGTCCTCTCCCACATGATAGCAGGCGGATCCATTGCTCCTGCCTGCGTAAACAGAATAAACAAGAACGTTGTGATGG
>JAIORS010000097.1 GCA_021108005.1 Candidatus Aegiribacteria sp. | reverse complement strand
TGGTACCGGGGACGGGACTTGAACCCGTACAGGCAATTGCCCACTAGGTCCTTAACCTAGCGTGTCTGCCAATTCCACCACCCCGGTTCTGAATTCAGAAGTTAGAATATCGCCAGAAGAAATGAAGTGGCCATAAACAGCACTGCGAGAATCGTTGTTGCTTTTGACAACATGGTTGCGGCACCGCGATTCCCAAATGAGGCCGTTAAAGCTCCTCCGCCACCGAAGGCACCGGAGAGACCGTCTCCTTTGGATTTCTGCAGTAACACTACAGCTACCAGAAGCACACAGATTATAAAATGTACGAATGTCAGAATAGTAATCATGTTTTATTTATCCCTTCCAGAAGACGCAGATATACAAAACAGTATGGCATCTGGCAAGTCCGACTGTGGAAAACGGGACTGCTAAAGAGTTTCGGTTATCCATTTGCTGGTAACTTTGTCACCGGGACATTCCGTGTTACAGCCCGGCACATCCCTGTGCAGAACAATGTCAGCTCTGGATAGTCCGTTTTCGACAATCAGTTCTCTCAGTAATACTGTCAGCGAGTGCCGCTGTTTTTCTGTCGGATAAAAGAGGTTGAAATTTCCCACAAGACAGATACCGATGGAATTGTTATTGTGTTTCCTGGCATGAGCTCCCACAGACCAGATGGGTCTTCCTGATTCTATCTCCCCATCTTCGGACAGGGTTCCGTTACCTATTACAAAATGGTAACCAATATCAACCCAGCCGTTAACAGCTCTGTGCAGAGCTCTGAAAACCCTTGCGCATCCTGTTTCCGTTGCCGAATGGTGTATAACCAGCGAATCTACTTTATCCAATCGGACATATTGATTTTCGGAAGGTCTTTCTCCGGCCACATTAATTTCATCGTCACTGATGTCCTGCATATCATGAAGATTACTTCTCAGCCATTGGGCAGAGGATTGCATAGTTTGCACTCCTTTATACATAATACATATTATAGTATCGTATTGAATAAAAGCACTAAAGAATAAGGAGGAGTGATGAGAAAAACATTGATGGTACTGCTACCTGCTATACTGATATTATCGGCAGGATGTGATGACAGTACCTACCCGTTCGACCAGGTAACCGATGAATTCACATTTACATACGATCTTCCCAACGATGGGGTTGTGAATTTAATTGCTCTTAACTGCTACATGAAAAACGTAAGAACCATTCTATCAGATACAACACAGACTTCGGGAAACCATTCCTCGTCATGGAATCTTCAGAACGAAAACGGTGTGCGTATTCCCGACGGACTCTATTACATAAGGATAATACTCGATGACAATGTAATTGAGACAAAGATGATAGAGGTGCACAAATGACGCTGCTGATGCTACTCCTATGCACGGTCGGACAACCTTCGGATAACGTGGACAATTCCTTTTCCCCCGGATTCAGAATTGGTCCTTCATTCATCGCGTCCTTTCCTTCAATGCAGGATGAAAAGGATTTCGCGGATATGAACACCGCGGCAGGATTGGATTTCGAGCTGGGCAGTGTAGCCTGGGGAGGATCAATTGAAATTCTTGGAGATATCAGTGAGAAATTCAGATTCCGGGGAAGTATGGGTATTTCCAGACTTCATGGTGCTTACGAGGATGAGTACGATCCGATGAGTTACATCCTGGTGGGCATATTCACGGGTGGCCTGGGATTCTTATTCGGTGAAACCGAGGATGTCGTTGATCTTAACGATCAGGCCTTCACTATTGAAGCCCAGGCTTACTACGTTCTAACCCGTACACCAGGGTTGTCCGTATCCGCCGGGGCCGGTCCGGTTTACACATGGGCCACCAGAAAACTGGATTCTCCGAATACATCCACCTCCGGAAGCGGGAGCGGAATAGGTTTCGCGGCTTCTCTAAGGCTGGATCAGGAATCAACCGTGAAGATGGGCTGTATTCCCTTAATGTTCGGTGTTGAGGCTGGATACAAAATGAATAAAGTAACCATCGATGATGAGGAAGCAGATAATTTCGAGCTGGATTTTTCCGGTCCCTTCGTAAAGGTTGGATCATATATCGGAATTTAGCAAGCCGTGTAACAGACCGGTTTCAGATGGTTCATCATGGCTGATTCTTGCGAACCCTGAAGCCGGTCATGGCATATCGGATAAAAATCTGACAGATATCGCCAATCTGTTCAAATCTAATCACATCGAGCATGAAATACTTGCGTCGGAATCGTACGGACAATTGTTCGATTGCGCTTCAACCGCAGCCGATATGGGCTATAAAGGTGTTATCGCCTACGGGGGCGATGGAACAGCCAGTCAGATTGCAGCCGGAATCATTCATGGCAAAATCAGAATTCCACTTTCGATACTACCTGCAGGAAACGGTAACGACTGGGCCAGAACCGCAGGTATCAAAACTTTCGAGGATACTGTTGAATCAGTTCTCGGTGATGTCAGATGTGATATGGACGCTGCCCAATGTGTGATTTCAGACACTAACGGAAATACCTTTCATTCTTCTGTATTTATAAACTCGGCCGGGATAGGACTGGATGCATATGTTCTTCAGAAGGCTCTCAGACAGAGGAAGAAGATCTCCCTTGGCAGACTGGGATATGCTTTCGCCCTTATTTCAACCTTGCTGGAAAGGCCACTCTGGGAGGGCAGGATGATAGTTGATGAAGCTGAAGTGTATTCAGGAAAGTATTTAAGCCTGACTTCGGGAGTTTGTCCCTATATAGGAGGGGGAATGATGCTTTCCCCTTCCTCCTTCCCCTTCGATGACATGCTGGATACTGCGATGGTCAAGCCAATTTCCCGGACTCGGTTTATCCGAAGTGTTCCTATGTTATTCCGGGGCAGCATCCTGAAAAACCACGCTGTCATATCCTGGCGCAGTAAGGAGTTTAGACTTGAAGCTGTGGGAAGCACCAGGATTGAACTTGATGGAGAACTGGTATCTCAAATACCAGACAACGCGACTGTGATCCTTAAATCCATACCATCAGCCATCTGTGTAATGGGTGCCGGGCCCAACATCTAAACATTATGTCTTATTAATATATTATTGTGCCTAATATTATGTTTATGGTTCAATATCTAAACACCAATAAGCATTGCTATTATTTCACTTGTAGCAAGTGTTCAGATGTTAGCTACGGTACCTTTTTACGATTTCCACGATCTCTCCGGGGCTCTCAACTATGTATTCAGCACCGTGTTCCAGCAGAAGAGATACATCCCTGAATCCCCATGATACACCAATAGCAATCATTCCAGAATTCACAGCTGTCTCCATATCAACATCGCTGTCACCAACCATCAATGTATTCCCGGAAAGAGTTCCGAACTTATCGATAATCGGTATAACAACATCCGGCGAAGGCTTCATTAAGCAGCCGGGTTCAACTCCATTGATCGAGATAAAAGGTATATCGCTGAAATACAAATCCACAGCCTTTTCGGCTGAATTCTGGGGTTTGTTAGTAAGCACGGCCATCGGTACATGCTCAACCTGAAGACTTTGCAGTAGCTCTCTTATCCCAGGATAGGGACGGGTTTTTACAGAACCCCGTTCGAGATAAGTTTCCCTGATCTGATCAGATATTTTCATAACGCTTTCATCTGTTGCGATACCTGATGGGATAAGCTTTCGCACCAGCTCCTCAACTCCCTTGCCTACTGCAAGCCTTATTTCATCAATAGGTTTGTCGGGTATTCCGTTGGAATTCAGTACGCTGTTCACCACATCACAAATATCTTCAAGAGTATCGAGAAGTGTTCCATCCAGATCAAAAATAACGGCTTCTATCATAGAGTTGTCCTCTTTCAGTATTCACTGTATACATCAGATATGATTTTCATTCAGAAGATAATAGCATAATAACAGATTCATATTCAGAGGAGTGAAACACCGTGACCGATAGAAATGAGAATTGCCCCTGTACCTATCCGGGATGCCCCCGGCATGGAAACTGCAAAGAGTGTATTGCATATCACAGAAGAATGGGGGAATTCACTGCGTGCGCGTTCTCGCCAGAGGCTGAGAAAACATGGGACAGATCGTTTAAAAAACTTGCAGAAGATAGAAAGAAATAGGATATAAAAGGACAAAATGTTTAGTTGTTAGGCCCGGCACCTAAAGG
>JAIORS010000096.1 GCA_021108005.1 Candidatus Aegiribacteria sp. | reverse complement strand
TCAGGATGCATGGCCCCCAGTGGAATAATACCAGGATAATCCTTACAGATGCCCAATATCCAGCCATTGATGCTTTCTACCTGGTCGGGACGGGTGGCAACTGAGTGGAGAACCTGGATATCCTGCCGGTTGATGTGGTGGAGGGGTTACAGAAAGGAGATTGTGACCTGCGCTCTGCTGTGGATGAGGTCTATGATACTTAGGCCCGGCTGCCTGGGTCAAACGTGGGGGAAATACTGGTGTATGTGGGGCTGGAGTGAGGTGTAATGGGCAGATGCGGGGGCTGTAGGTTATACGGGGGATACTAATGACTACGAGATGGCGAAACTGTGCATCATTTGTCTATTACAAATTAATATAGCCGTCCTCAATTTATATAAACGAGGATGGAGTATTTAAATAATAAAAACATATATTGTTTAAGTAATAAATTATCTAAATGAAATTATAATTTAAATTTGATGAAAAAAGCGAAAGGTTTATCTATAGAAAAGCATAAAAAGTCTCTTGTGGTTGGTTCATAGATGGGTGCTTACTAATGGAAAATCATATTTTTGAATTTAAAAAAAAAATTATTATTAATGAAATTTCAACCACAATCAAAGATGTATAGGAGGAATTTGTAAATTGCCACTCAAAATCCCAAAACTAGGGATGTTTGTAAAGGACATGGATATTTTGGATACTGATTTTGGCCCATTGAAAATAGATAAAGATAAAACAAAAAAATTTAAATGGGCACATAGAGGGAGTGTGAGACTTTCTTCTGGCAAATATTATACTGCTGATGAGTTTGAAAAGAGGAGAATGGCGATTCGCAAAGAACCCCTTCCCTAATACTTCCTATTTTAAAACATGGATGAAATACAACCTCTTACATTTAGTGTGGGAGAAACGGAAAAAATTAAAGAAACCGTCGAATTATATCTTTTTGTAAAAGAACTATTAATTTATAATGAAATCATTGATCCGGACAGTTACACTTTCCCACAAGTCATTAACGAGTTAAGAAATGCATATGATCATTTTAATAGGGTATTAGCTGAAAAATTAAAAATTGTAGATGAAAAAGAAGACGGCTATTCTATTGAGAATTTGAATAAAGCATTAGGTCATGTCTATAGAGCTTGTTATGATTCTTTAGATTGGATAAGCGTTAATGTGAAAGAAGAACTAATTAATGAACTTAAACCATATTCTCCTACTGCTATAAAAGAAGTCATACCAAATTATTATTCAGAAATATCAACTTCTATTCCAAAATATGAAAGAAGGATAACTGAATTAAGAGCTCGAAAGGATATAAGCTCAGTAAATTCAGAAGACCTTATTGAATTTGCAGGAATTATAAAAGAATTAAGCGAAATAAGGCAGCAAATAAGAGATAGTTTGGGAGGTCTCATAGATTATGAATCCAAAAGAAAAAAGGAGACTACATCTACTGATATTAAGAATCTGCTTCTTGGTTTTTTTAGTGGTTTAATTCTTGTATTAATTGGCATATGGTTAACTTAGTCCTCAATTTTTGGCAGTGGCATAATTTAAGATACTTAACTCCACTTTGTTAGATTAGACAGTCACTTCATCTACCCATGTTGATTCCAATTTTTCACAAATATTTCGTCTAAGTGATCTTTCGATAGTGATTTGTACTGAAATCTGGCAATTCCAAGTAGGATTAGTTCTTCAAATATCATTAAGTATCGTATTCTAGTACACTGCCCAATTTTTTACACTTCGATGAAATCGTGCTCTTTTTTTCAACCAATTAATGCACCCATGAGATGCCATGGACAAAGTGTAGCGACGTCCGGGGTCAGTGACCATGAAGTCTTATTCCTTTTATTTCAAGCTGCCGCATCCATATGCCCTCCGCTTCCGGGTCAGGTTGTTCAGGATGCATAGCCCCCAGTGGAATAATATCAGGATAATCCTTACAGATGCCCGGTATCCAGCTATTGATGCTTTCTACCTGGTCGGGACGAGTGGCAACTGAGAGGAAGACCTGGCTATCCTGCCGATTGACGTGGAGGAGTACTGGAAAGGGGACTGCAACCTGTGCTCTGTTGTGGATGAGGTCTATGATACTTAGGCCCGGCTGCCGAGGTCAAAGGCGGGGAAGATACTGGTGTATGTGGGGCTGGGGTCCTGCTGGCGGCCATTGGGATATTCAGGACGGCCAAGCAGCTGCCGAAAGTGGCAAGGACTGTGGTCTGGGGCAGGGTTGCACTCTGCCTGGCTGGGGCTTCCTGCGATTGGTGGGGTGGCA
>JAIORS010000095.1 GCA_021108005.1 Candidatus Aegiribacteria sp. | reverse complement strand
AGTTTCAGCATAGCGCGGGCTCTGTGGCTTATGCGGTGTTTTTCTTCGGGTGTGCATCTTGCGAACGTATGGTCAATGCCATCCGGCAGAAAAACCGGATCGTAGCCAAATCCTTCTTCTCCATCAGGTTCCTTTATTATCACACCGGTAACCTCACCCGCAACACTGAACTCCATCTCGGATGACACGAAGACAGCGGAAGTCCTGAAAGACGCTCTCCTGTTCTCTTCGCAGAGCATTGTTTGTAAAAGTTTGTTGATATTGTCCTTGTACGAACAGTCGGATCCTGCGAATCTGGCGGCGTAGATGCCCGGAGCTCCACCGAGTACATCTACAAAAAGACCCGTATCATCTCCAATTGCAGGCAATTGAGTCCTCTCAGCTACATCCCTGGCCTTGAGATAGGCGTTCTCCTCGAGGGTTGCGCCTGTCTCCTCGATGGACCAGCCCGGAATCAGATCGCATACAGAAATCACTTCGATTTCGAGGTCTTTAAGAAGATATCTCAATTCTGTGAGCTTATCCGGGTTTCCAGAAGCAAGAACAATGCGTTTCATTCCGCTGTAGCCTCTCTCTGAAGCGGAATGATCATCTCCCCGATAGCGCTTATAGCTTTCTCTGTCATTATATTGACCGTATCAAGGGGAACTGTCCCTCCCTCAGCTGTAGCCTGAAGCTCAACCAGTTCACCCGATTCGCTGGCAACCACATTCATATCCATGATGGCGCTGGAATCCTCATCGTAGCACAGATCTAGAAGAATATCTTCACCGACAACGCCGAGACTGATGGCGCTTACATAACCCTTGAACGGGTCCTCCTTCATCTTCCTCTCCACGATCTGTCTTTTGATCGCGAGTCTCAGCGCAACGGCACCACCTACTATGGATGCCACTCTTGTTCCTCCGTCGGCAACAAGAACATCGCAGTCTATCGTTATTGTCCGCTCACCCATTTTATCGAGGAAAACAGCCTGCCTCAGGCTTCTTCCTATAAGCCTCTGAATTTCCTGTGTCCGTCCCTTCGCACCGCTGCGTTCTCTTCTTATCCTCCTGTTGCCGCTGCCTGGAAGCATTCCGTATTCAGCGGTAACCCAGCCTGTACCCTTGCCGGTAAGGAAAAACGGAACCCTGTATTCCACGGTCGCGGAACACAGAACCCTTGTCTCTCCCCAGGTAATAAGAGCGCTGCCGTCGGGCAATGGCTGATAACCGGTTTCTATTTCTATCTCTCTGAGTTCGTCTTTTTCGCGTCCGTCTACTCTCATCAGGCTCCTAACTCGTACAGGATCACTGCTTCCCGCCGATCAATGAGGTTCACCAACCTCAATATGGGTGACAAGGGGCACTGCCTTACCCAGAAACCTCTGAGCGATTTCCTGAAATTTCAGGGGTATGTCACTGACATAAAAACTGTTCTCTCCATGGATGTTATCGGATCTTATACTCTTCGCATCAAGGATGGAGGCAACCTCAAGCGCTGTTGATTCTGCAGAATCAACCAGTCTGATATCTTCTCCGAGAACCTTTAAAAGCACATTTTTCAGAAGAGGATAATGGGTACAACCCAGAACCAGTGTATCGATACCCTCACTGACAAGGGGTGCCATGTATTCCCTGAGCACCATCTCGGTTATCCTGTGGTCAAGCCATCCCTCTTCAACAAGAGGAACCAATAGAGGTGTGGGCTGGGCTATAACTCTGTTGACTGAATCATAGGATTTAAGAGCTTTCTGGTAAGCACCACTGGAAATAGTACCCAGAGTTCCTATAACACCTACTACCCCGGATTTCGTCACTTCAGATGCTGTTTTTGCTCCGGGAATAATTACACCTGTTACGGGTACATCTGAAAACTCCCTGAGAGCGGGAAGGCTGACCGATGATGATGTGTTGCACGCCACAACAAGAAGCTTAACTCCTTTTCCAATCAGGAATTCCGCATCCTCCATGGAGAACCTGATTACGGTCTCAGGGGATTTCGAGCCGTAGGGTACTCTTGCAGTGTCACCAAAATAGACAACCGATTCGCTCGGAAGGAGTTCGTTTACAGCTCTTACAACGGTAAGGCCTCCCACCCCTGAATCGAAAATACCGATTTTTCCTGTATTCACTGTCTGAATACCCCTTCTATACCCCTCAGGGGAATACCTTCAGGATAGGAAGAAAGCAGATTTCCAGCTACAAGGGGAAACAGGCGGGTAAAACAGATAAAGCGATTCTCAATTGTCAGTTTCAGACCCAGGAAATCCTTTTCATAAGGAATGTCAACATAAATTGTATCGAATTTCGTAAATACGTAAACCTGATCTATGAATTCATCTTCTATTCCAGCCTCACTGGCCCATCTTTCAACCAGAAACAGAGCTTCGAGCGGTTTATCCATAGTATTTGACGCAATAGGAAGAGAATCGATAATCGGCTGGGATGATTCCGAAACGAAAATGGAACACGCTGTAATCTCCCACGATGCTTCAGGTCCTTCGGGCAGGTCTTCAATTTCAGGCAGCGTTACCCTGTTCTCCGATGTATAGAGTTCTTCCGGAGATGTGTAAAGCTCAACGTCGGAAGCGGTTTCATCAGGGTTCTCCTCTATCCCCATGGATTTATTGACTGTTCTCATGCCGAAAGAAATCACAAAATATGTAAGAACGATAATACCAGCGATTACACCCAGACGGATAAGGATTCCCCTGAGATCACCACTTTCTAGCTTAAACATCAGATATCCTCCATTACTGCTGTTCAGCAAATGTCAGAACAGCATCTACAATAGCTTCTGCGGAGGCCAGACGGAAGTCCAGTGATTGAAGCATACGTTCTTCGCCCGGGTTTGAGATGAAAGCTATCTCAACCAGAACGGATGGCATCAGTGCTCCGCGGAGTACATAAAATCCTGCCTGCTTAACTCCTCTGTTCGAACTTCCGGTAAAGCTTTCCGCAATGCTCTCCTGGATAGCGACAGCAAGAGAGCTGCTTCTTTCCAGGTATATATTCTGGGCAATATCAGCCAGAAGAAACGAAAGCGCATCCTCCGGAAAACCATGATCGACTGCATTGTAGCCTTCATCGTACTCTATCACACTGTTTTCCAGCATTTCAACCGCTCTACTGTCATCAGATCTTGCCCTTGAGAGGAAAAATGTCTCGAAACCGTTGGCAGAGGAATTCACGGCCGCATTGCAATGTATACTGATAAAAAGATCGGCCTTCATGGCGTTGGCAAACCGTGTTCTGGCTCCGAGTGATACGTAGCAGTCGGTGTTTCTGGTCATAATAATTTCCAGTTCGGGTCTTCGGATATTAAGTATATCCCGCACCAGAAGGGCTATTTCAAGTGCCCTGTCCTTCTCAAAAGTGCCTGCGGGACCGACAGCTCCGGGATCCCTGCCGCCATGACCCGGGTCTATTACTATGCAGTCGAAATCATCAAGCCATGGAGACTGCTGCCCCAGTTCCAGGGCTGCGATTATCGATGAATCTGAATATGCCAGGCTTGAATCAATGTAAACAGGTTCATCAGGGGGGCCGTTCCATGATAATTCCGGGAAAACAAGTGGTTCTGCGGCTCTGAAGAAGAGCAGCAGCACCTTGCCGTCTTCCGATAGGGAGTAATCAAGGGAATCAACCGCATCGGTAAGCTCAACGGTAAAGCCGCAGGAATCAGTATCAGGTTCCCAGCCGTACACCCAGAATGGGAGATACGCTTCAGGCATAACGACTCTGTTGCCAGGCCTTACGTTCACGAAATATCCAGTAACGGTCACACTGTCTGTTATTTCGGCATCGGAGGTGAGTTCCATCAGCAGTCCGTCGTACCTGGGGATGATACGGGTTGTTACCGTTCCGCCCGTGATGGCTGCAATTAGAAAAAGAAGGTTAAGGTTAATCATGCCCTCTGGACACCCTCTTCATTTCTGTTCTGATCTTCCTTTCACTGTCCCGCTCGGCAATATCCCGACGTTTATCGTACTGTTTCTTGCCTCTGCAAACGCCCAGTTCCAGCTTCGCCCTTCCCCTTTTCAAATGAACATCCAGAGGAATGAGTGTATAACCTTTCTCACGAACCATCCTGTTCATTTTTTTCAGCTGGCGTCTGTGCGCCAGCAGTTTTCTGTCGCGGTATGGTTCATGATTATCTCTCGCCTGGGGGTATTCCGCAATATGCATATGATGAACCCAGAGTTCTCCATTGTCATCAAACGAGGCGTATGCTCCGATAAGGCTGATCCTTCCTTCCCTTATGGATTTTATTTCCGAACCCTCCAGCACAAGTCCCGTTTCCGTTGTATCCAGGATTTCGTACTCGTGACGAGCCTTACGGTTTCGGGCAATTACCTTTATGTCTTCTTTCATATATTCGACCTTTCGCCGGATGCAAAATATACAACATATAGCTCAGTTCGGTAAGCTGAGTATTGACTTTTTACAATTTTGTTCCTAGAATCGCCGAACAAAAGAGCCGAAGTGGCGGAATAGGCAGACGCGCTAGGTTCAGGACCTAGTGAGGAGTTTTCCTCGTGGGGGTTCAAGTCCCCCCTTCGGTACCATTAGAAGAAGGGCACCCTTCAAGGGTGCCTTTCTCCAATCAGTCCCATTTGTACCGTTCGTTATGAGCATCCCTTTCGGAAACAACAGGATTTTCAATACCCCATTCGATTGATATTCCCGGATCGTTCCAGGGTATCCCATGTTCATCTGTGTTATCAAAGTAGTTACTCACAACATACACAAGAGTAAGATCCGTTCTGGCAGCAAAACCGTGGGCTACTCCTGGTGGAATAAGCAGCCCCCGTGGTACATCTCCGCCAAGTTCCAGGGATAAAGATTTACCATATGTTGATGAATCTTTTCGCATGTCCGCAAGGCCAGCAGTCATATTTCCGCTCAAGGGAACCCAGAAATCCCACTGATGATTATGATAATGAAGCCCCCTGAGTACATCAGCCCTGGACCATGAACAGTTGATCTGAAACCTTTCGTCAAATACCTCCGGGATCCATTCCTTCCTGAAAAGCTCAAAGAAGCTTCCCCTTCTGTCCGGGAATTTCTGTAATATGTAAAGTTGTACACCTTCAATTCCGCATTTCTCTATTTTCAAGTAACCGCTCCTTCCGCTTACATTCCGGATAACGAAGATACTAGATTGCCGCTGAACCTGGAACCGTTAAAGATGCTCTACAATATTCTGTATAACCTGCACAGGAATTACCTTAGCTCCTCGCTTAGCCGCTGGGTCTGGTTCATACAGCGGTATCTGCCAGTATTTGCCTGGGTACTGTCTTTGATATACAATGCAATCCGCTTTGTGTCAGAATGATATCTCTGCAATCTATTGGGATTGCTTCAAGACCATTCGCCTTTAGTATCTCACCTACGATTTCATCTTCCGGTTGGCAGTATGAAGGATA
>JAIORS010000094.1 GCA_021108005.1 Candidatus Aegiribacteria sp. | reverse complement strand
CCTGAGTGATTCATCCCAAGAAGACAGGGAAGGAGAAGAAATCCTCACGATTTCCGATGATGATTCCTCCTCTCCTATAATATGTCATCGAAGTAGTCGACAAGCTTCCAGCAGCCATCCTCGATAAAGAGTTCAATATTATTCACACTGCCATCAATAGTAACCGGCACAACTGCTGTCTCACCGTCAATAATCGCGTCGCCTATCTCAATCGTGACCGAGCTGAAGTCTGGGAATTCAGTATCGAACCTGAGGTATACCGATAAGATGTCACCAGTTGTCATATACTCAACCTCTTCTACAGTGACATCAGCTCCCATTTCAGCAAATATGTCTACAGTAAGATCAGGATTTCCCTCAAGAAGCGCTAAAAGAAACAGCAGCTCTTCAAACCCTTCATTCGGCGAACAGGTGATGAACAAATATCCATTCGCATTATTGCACGCGTCCACGTAATTCTTCACTACCATCTCCGGTGTTCTCAATACTCTCGCAAGGCGGAAACCCACGTTATCGAAACGATTGCCGAAATCACTGTAGTTGCGCGTAGCTGATCGGCAATCGATAGCGGGGAAGGTCCTGGAACCGCATCGATCAATCCGTAAGGATTCCGTTCTACTGACCCAGGCGCTGCCGTCTGACGGCGCGCCGGAATAACTGTCATGATAGGTATCTTCGCACCATTCCGAAAGGTTGCCGCTTATGTCATACAATCCCCATTGGTTTGGTTCCTTCTGAGCCACAGGGTGAGAAATATCATTAGAGTTATCTTCGTACCAGCAGTATTTGCTGATTACATTAGGAGATGACGAATCTCCCCAGTAATAGGCTGTTGTTGTTCCTGCGCGGCATGCGTATTCCCATTCCGCTTCCGAGGGAAGACGATAAATGTAAGCCGGATCCAGAACATTCATAGCGGCAGCGAATCTCTGACAGTCATCCCAGGATACAAGGTACATTGGATAATAGTATCCCTCTCCGCTCAAACTCCATTCGGGATTTGCATTATCCCGAATGTGCCTTAGATCAGTTCCCATAACTTCCAGCCACATCCCCTGTGTCACCTCCGTGGTCATCATCTCGAATGCGGTGATGTCAACTCTGTGCTGAGGTCCTTCATCATTGTTACGGCCAACCTCCGATGAAGGGGTACCCATCAGAAAATGTCCCGAAGGGATATAAGCGAATTCCATTTCTTCAACCGGACCCGAAAAAACATCTCCTGCTTCGATGCCGGTTTCTGATACCGCACGCAAATGAGCCAATCTTTCATGTACATAATCTGGAATCTGATGTGTTAATTCCCGGTCTATCATCATCTCCAGATAAATGCTGTAATGTTCTCCCGCTTCAACAGGTTGACCAAGTCCCCAGAGAACATCCGCTATGTTGATATGAGCAACCATCCTTTCCGGTTTCAGATCAAGAACCTTTCTCAGAACGATCAGGGATTTGTCAAGATCATCTGTCTGTTCAAGGTAATAGGCGTAGTTGTTCATGATCATAGCATACTCGCCCAGGTCCATATATTCCGAATAATTGCAGTTTACATAGTCCACGCTATCCGTGAATGCAGTAAACCATTCTCTATCTGTATGAAGAAACGCGGCAAGATCAGCGAACAGACTTACAGCTTCCCCAAAATCACCCTGGGCTTCGGCATCCCCGGCAACTATGTTGATGTTTCTAAGCAACCGGGCGATCATCTCATCTGAACTGTAATAGTTACCGGGATAGAACATATTGTTCAGTTCATCTATTGCTTCCTTGATATTCCCTTCAGTCAGAAGGCTGTCTACTCTCTCCATCGCCTCCAGAGATGGATCTCTTGAATAGTATCGTAGAAATACAAGTGATTCCTCCTCGATATTCCATCGATAACAGCCTATGCAGTATCTCGCGGAGCCAGGCATCTGAAATTGGAGATGAATTTCATCATCATCTTCAACATACTTAGAAAATGATTTTGCGAAATTGTATTCTCCTTTGTAACCACCTGTTGCGAGTAGAAAGGGAATATCTGTATCAGCAGATATTCCCAGAAGATAAATATCCAATGAGTCAATCTCAACTTCAATACCGGTAATTTGAAGTTCGCAGATGTCATTCGGCAGGTTGCCCGAATCGTAATAGTACACTTTTGGCAAGTCACATAAATAAGCCGTATTCCAATGCTCCAGTAACTCACCGGTAATCGGCTGATATTCAATCTGACTCCAGGCGATAGATACAATGAACAGAAGTGCTGTAATAAATACTCTTCTCATCATATTTGATCTCCTCGAATTGTTATGGTAAAAATAATCAAAGATTTCATCAGTACCCCTTTACCACTCTTCCGGATCGGTGGGAATGATTGTCCTGAGAAGCACCAGTTCATTCGATATTCTATCATTACCAGCAATCAGAAACTCGCACTCCAGCGGATTTGTCTCTATAATGTTATAGAACATATCTGCCAGCGGATGATATGCTGTGAATTTCCACGTAGATGTCGTAGCGGTCTGGGGGGTTGTATATCAGATATCCGGTCGAATCGATTACAATCGTCCAGGATTTTATTGGATAACGGATGAATGAGAAATCACGGCTTGCTAAAATTCTCATTTCCCCGGATTCTATAAACTGAAAACTGTCGATATTGACAGGGTTCCAGCTATCCATTTCTAAAGGACATAAATACTCCGAAATGATTTCAAGTGGCGCCGAATGTACTGATGTTGCAAGCAGAAGTAAAAACCCAACCAATATTAGTTTCATAAGCTAACCTTTCATGATGATCATTGATCATAACGATGGGTGTTCTCTCGCTCAAGCCTCCTTCAGGCACTTTACCTTATCCAGCCTGAGAACTCCGAATTATCTTCACCGGTAATAATATGTCTGTTACGTTACACCGATTATCCAATCTTGATACCGTTCTCTGAAGCATGAAATACTAATCTATTACTAAATTGTTTAGATTTAGTAATTGACACTGTTATGCACATTTGATATACTAATTTTCAATGAATTAGTATTTACCAATATTCTAATGTAGAAGGAGTTACAGCAATGAAAATACCCATGTCTCCCCCGAAGTTAACTGAAATCATGCTTAAGCTTAAACCAAGCGACCTAATACGTATAATGGATATTGTCTCTTCTTCATTAGTCAAGGATCAATACTTGCATTGGGATGAATTGCGCTACAGAGAACCTCCGGAAGGATGTACACTCGAAGAATGGTGGGTGGGATTAAAACTACGCAGGTTGGCGATGGTAAAATCCATTCCCTTGTGTGATAAACATGGTGATAGCTTCCTATTCACACAACCCGATCCTGTACTGGAAGCCCTTTATAGCATAGCTTTGGGGGCTGGGGACTCAATAGAAATACCGACAGAAATAGCAGAGCAGGAAAAAGATAGGTACTACTTCACTTCACTTATTGAGGAAGCAATAACATCTAGTCAACTTGAAGGAGCATCAACAACACGAGATGCTGCTAAGGAGATGTTGAGAAATAATAGACCACCTCGAGATCACAGTGAACGGATGATTCTGAATAATTTCCAGACAATGAAAAGAATCGGTGAACTGCGATACGAGGATCTGGATACTGCGCTTGTACTTGAAATCCACAGGATAATCACTGCGGGAACTCTAAGTGATTCAAAGGCATGTGGTCGCTTTAGAATTAAGAACGAAGACATTAATGTATGGACAGAGAAGGGGCTTCTACTACATAGTCCACCTCCTGCCAGTGAACTCCGGGATAGAATGAAGGTTATGTGTGATTTCGCTAACGGAAAGACTCCTGCTACTTTCGTGCATCCAGCCCTCAGAGCAATAATTCTTCACTTCTGGTTAGCTTATGATCATCCATTTACAGATGGAAACGGGCGAACGGCTCGTGCTCTATTCTACTGGTCAATGCTGCGCAGTGATTTCTGGTTGTTTGAGTTCATTTCAATTTCATCAATTATCCGAAAAGCGCCAGCGCAGTACGTTAGGTCATTCTTATATACGGAATCAGATGACAACGATCTTACATATTTTGTATTAGGTCAGATAAAAGTTATTATGAAAGCAATGGAAGAACTTGTACAATATGTGAAGCGGAAGACAAAACAGGTAAGAGCAATGGAAGCTAAATTGCGTGGAGTTGAAGTACTGAATCATCGTCAAAAGGCACTAATTAGTCATGCCCTCAGACACCCACAACATAGATACTCGATTGAATCTCACAAAAGAAGTCACAATGTCGTATATCAAACAGCACGATCAGACCTGCTTAATATGGTAGAAAGAGGTTTACTGATAAAGAATAAAATTAGCAGACGCCTCTACTTCTCTCCAGTTCCTGATCTAAATAAAAGTTTGGCTATTCTTGGATAAGAACGAATATTCTGGAAACGATGAACCGCTTTGATAATAGATCACGTCAATATGCAAAATCCGAATTCCTATTGATATACAGGCGTAAAGGTGTTATAACAAGGCTTTGTTATTCTATAGTGAAGCCCTTCTTTTTTATTAAGAAGCAGTGATGGTTAAGAAGCACCCGGATGAAGGAAAACAATCAGGAATGGAATTCTTTTTACTGGTAACATCGGAGCTAACAGAAATCCAGGAGGTTTTCCAATGCGCCGTTTAGTCCCCGCTTTCATCATCGAGCAATTTGAAAAGAGACAGTACAAAGGTGAATTCCAGGCAACAACCATGTTCGTTGATATCGCCGGGTTTACAGCAATGACACAGGCTCTGATGAAAAATGGCAAAGAAGGTGCTGAAGTACTTGTAGATGCTATCAATCACGTGTTCACACCTGCTATTGATGTAATCTATGAGCACAGTGGATTTGTTTCATCATTTGCCGGAGACGCCTTTACAGCGATTTTTCCTTCAGATTCCGTTGCTGTGATTCAAGCTCTTTCAGCAGCTGTTCGCCTTCGGGAGTTGTTTCTGGAACAAACTGAACAGCAAACCAAGTTCGGTTCATTCAATTTGTCAGTGAGAATTGGAATGTCCTATGGTCTCGTCTCATGGGGAATCATCCCGCAATACCTGCAGAACAGTTTCCACTTCGGTGGCGAGGCGACCATGCGCTCCGCTGAAGGAGAACAGAATGCTGCAAGTGGAGAAGTTATTCTGGATAACAGGATGTTATCACAAATCCCGAATCTGCAAAGAATAACCTGTAAACACAAAATCGATAATTTTCACTCTTTGCTGTCTGCTCCGGCAACAGTCAATGTGGTTTCTGAAACATTCGTTTCAGAAGCATCCCTTTCTTTACAAAACATGTTTGTTCCGGATTCAGTTCTTTCTTTAACCGGCAGAGGAGAGTTCCGCGACATTGTTTCGTGCTTCATTTCTTTCGACGAAAAAAGTGATCTTGAAAGGGGTGCCGCAAAAGTAATAACACTGGCTCACCGCTTCGGAGGTTACTTCAATAAGATCGACTTCAGTAATAGCGACAGGATGATGCTAGTGCTGTTCGGGGCACCGGTCAATCCGGGGAATCTATACAACCGTGCTCTGAACTTCGCTCTCGCTGTAAGGGAGATTTCTGAGCTGACCGTTCGCATTGGTCTGACCTACGGCACAGCATTTACCGGCTTTATAGGCAGTAAACTGTGCAGCGAGTACACCGCGTTGGGATCTATTGTGAATCTGTCGGCACGGTTTACTCAAAAGAAAAAGCAAGCAGTTATTTACCTGGATGAGGCAATTTACAAACAATCTCGTTCTCAGTACGAAATTCGAGAGCTGGAACCAAGAAAATTCAAGGGATTCACAGGGAAGATTCCTCTTTACCGCCTGATGGGCAGGAAGACAGCAGTCCAATTATCATTTTCAGCAGGAGGCATGGTAGGTCGTGATTCTGAGCTGAAGCAGCTTACTGAGTTAATGCAGCCAATTAGTGAAGGCAGGTTTGGTGGTATCGTTTATGTCTATGGCAACCCGGGCGTCGGTAAATCACGTCTGGTTCATGAACTGATTCAGCGACAGGAGATCAGAACAGCAATCATGCAAACTGACAGTATTCTCAAAAAGCCGCTGAATCCAATTACATATTTCTTCAGTCATTACTTTGAAAAAGGCCGGAGTAGTTTATCTGATGACAAAAATACCGGATTCAGAAAAGAATACCAGGAGTTGATCAACCGCATTGAAAACATGTCAGATGCAGATCTCACTTCCGCGGAGCGATTGAGAATCTCTATGGAATTAAACCGTGTGGAATCAATCATCGGCTCCCTCATCGGACTGTTCCTGGACGGATCGATATACGATGTTATTGATCCTCAGGATCGGGCTGCTGTAATAGAACAGGCAATTAAGGAGTTCTTCAAAGCTTTGAGCCTTATAGAGCCTATCATTCTACTTATTGAGGACATTCAATGGCTGGATGACGCATCCCGGGATGTATTTGAAATTCTGACCCGCCGGATAGAGCACTATCCCCTGATTATTCTTGCCTGCAGTCGCTTCAACGATGATGGTTCCAGACCACAGTTAAAGGCAGATGATAACGTACCCCAATATTCAATAGTCCTTGAGGAACTGCCCGGTTCCGCCACGAGAGAATTGATTGAAGATCGTCTGGGAAACAGGGTTGATGATGAGCTTGCTGTTTACATCCAAACCCGCACGGAGGGCAACCCATTTTACACCGAACAGTTTTGCCTGTACCTGCAGGAGAACGGGGTCATTGAGGTTCTGAATGAACAATATCATCTTATGAAAGAACCAACCGATATTCCCACCGACATCAACATGATCATTATCTCTCGTATTGATCGTTTGTCAGCGGAGCTTAAGGAAACAGTTCAGATTGCATCAGTGCTTGGACGCGAGTTCGAGGTGCAGGTTCTGAGTACCCTTGTTGAGCTGATGCAAACGACCGCCGACGGCAGAATCGGAGGCGGGCTGATACATTCGGAGATTATTCCTCTGATTATCGAAGTTGAAAACGAACGGATCTGGTCTGCGTTAACAGAGATTAGATACATTTTCAACCACGCCTTGCTGCGGGATGCCGCTTACGATATGCAACTAAGGGCCAGACTCAGAGATCTGCACAGACTGGCCGGCGATGCGATCGCTAAGCTCAATCCCGGCAAAGAAACAACATACGCAGATTGCGCCTTTCACTATGAGCAGGCAGAGGACTGGGAGAATGCACGGGAATACTGCACAAAGACCGGTGAGTATTTTAAGAGGTCAGTCAGATATGATGAGGCTTTAGCTTACTGTCAGAAAGCCCTGTCGATCTGTCGGGATACACTTGGAGAGAAACATCCGGACACAGCTACTTCATACGACCGAATCGGATGGATTTATAATGAAATTAATGAGTATAATACAGCATTAAGTTTCCACGAAAAAGCCCTTGCCATCAGAGAAGAATTGCTGGGAGAGAGAAATCCTTATACGGCAGAATCATACAATAACATCGGAGATGTTTATCTGCGAAAAGGCGGATATGATACAGCTTCGGAGTATCATGAAAAAGCCCTTGCCATCCGGAAAGAACTGCTGGGTGAAAATCACGCTTTTACGGCAACTTCTTACAGTAACATCGGCGAGGTTCACTGGAAAAAAGGCAGCTTCGAAAAAGCATTGAAGTACCATGATAAATCTCTTGCTATCCGGAAAGAACTGCTGGGAGAGAAGCATCCTTCTACCGCAACATCATACAATAACATAGGACTGGTTCACTCGGATAAAGGTGACTACGACACTGCACTGGTATTCTATAACAAAGCCCTTTCTATACAGCAAGAATTGCTGGGTGAGAAGCATCCGGATACTGCAGCATCTTACAGTAACATAGGAGTGATTCACTGGAAAATGCGTGATTATGACACAGCTTTAGCATTCTATGATAAAGCCCTTTCCATACAGAAAGAATTACTGGGTGAAAAGCAGCTGGCTATCGCAATATCGTACAGTAACATCGGATCTGTTCACTACGAAAGAAATGATTACCGCACAACTTTAGCATTCTACGAAAAAGCTCTGGCTATACAAAAGGAACTGCTCGGCGAGAAACATTTGTATGCTGCAACTTCGTACAGTAACATCGGATCTGTTCATTATAGGAGAAATGATTACCACACAGCTTTAAAATTCTATGAAAAAGCCCTTGCCATCAGAGAGGAATTACTGGGAGAGATGCACCCGGATACAGCAATTTCTTACTACTGTATTGGAGTTGCTCACAGGGATATTGGCGACAATGAGACGGCTCTGGAATACCTTGAAAAAGCTCATGCAATACAGAGAGAACTGCTTGGAAAAAAGCATCTGCATACAACAACTACATACAATAACATTGGAGTCGTTTTCTTTAATCAGGGAGACTATGATGCTGCACTGGCAGTACATGAAAAAGTTCTTGCTATCAGGAAAGAAACGCAGGGGGAAAAGCATCCCTTCACAGCAATCCCATTGAGAGATGTCGCATCAGTTTATGTAGCTCAGAAAAAATTCAGAGAAGCTGAGAAGCTTTTCAGAAAAGCTTTAACTATTTTCAGACACTCAATTGGAGAAGAACACTCGCATACTATTAAGTGTTTGAAATACATGGCTGACATGTATGATAAAATGGGAAATGAGACGGAAGCGAACAGAATCCGTAAAGAACTGAATCAGTTGTAGCCTTTTTTTGAGATCAGCGCTTCTTCACATTTATATAACTATATATACCCTGGTCACCACTCCCCGGGGTCCTTCGGAAGGCTGTTCAGCACCTCCTCGTTCACAACAACACCGTACTGCTCCTCCAACTCCAGAAGCCAATCCTCGGTTGCACGCTCTTCGATTCTCCTTCTGGCCATCACCTCAAGATCGAAGAGAATCTCATCCATCCCGGCTTCCCTTGCCGGTACGATTCCTGCCAGACGGAAAAGAATGTATCCGTCAACTTCATCGATTGGATATGGCCCCTTCCAGGAAATTGTATCCGAAAGAGTTAGTTGAAAAACGATGGAACCGAGTTCGGCAGGAACCTCCACCAACCGCAATGGTCTGCTGATACGGGGGTTCGAGTTATCGTCCGATAGCCGTTGCAGGGGCTGCAGACCCGCTATCATCTCCTCGATATCTCCTTCAGTGGCTCTACGCTCGTACTCAGCAAGCGTGGCAATCGGAATAACGGCGGTCTCTAAAACACGCCGCTCCTCTAAAATGAATGGTTCCTCAAGTAATGAGTACTGTTCCTCAATGTCCGCTTCTCCGACCTCAACACGGTCCGATATCAACTCCTTGTACATCCGATCCAGAGCAAGATTATCGAGCCAGGCATCCCTCTCGATCCGAAGCGAGTCCAGGCTTCCGGGGTAGTGCTCCTCTGCATATTCAAGAAGACGGGAATGCAGGATAATTCCATCTATAAGGAAGCATAGCCAGTCGAAGGAGTTCGACTGCGTAGGCATCATCGTATTGAGGAAGTCCACTTCGTACCGAAGCTCAGCTGCAGTCCAATTCCTGAACCCGGAACGGATGATAATATTCTCCGGCTGGATGTTATCGATACTGACTGTATTCAACGCGAACCTCTCAAGTGCGGTAGAATCGATCGAGACCGAATATTCTCTCTTCGCTAACGTCTGGGCTTTTATCATGAAGAGCCTTACCCTCTGATTAGCTATCCTCCATGTATCGATGGAGTCTGCATTTGCAGCTGCATCGGCATCCTGAATCGGCCTTGGTGGCGCGATCGAGTCCAGGCGCACGACCGTACCGGACATGTTCGTCCCGGAGTTACCAGGGGAAAGAGTGTCAAGATGCCTGTACAGATCAAGTGGAAGTGCCCGCATATCAACATCAGTATAAGACACTTCTTCCGGTGACTCCGGCCCGACTGTGAACCACACTTCACGCCACGGGTTGGCGCGGTACCCGGCAAGATCCTCAGAAGTGACTCCATCCTCGTTTTCAGCCTGTAGCAGCCTGGCGGTGAGTATCGCATTCTCTACCCGGAACCAGGATTCCCCGAAAGCGGAAAGAGAGGTGTCGTCCATGTACCCGAGTACATCCAGCTCCCTCAGCAGCAGCTCTTTCCTCAGGAAGGTTTCGACGAAATCCCGGGACGGTAAACTCCCGGACATGAAAACTTCTCGCTGCTCGGTTTCCAGTTCGCTCCAGGCTTTCGCCAGATCACTAACGCTGAGGGTATCATTCCCGATCATGGCCAGTATTTGGCTGGCACCGGAGGAAGTATCTCCACAGCCACTGAACACAATGGCTACCGCAGCCGTGGTAACAATTAATATTCTATTCAAGGATATGCCTCCGGTCCGGAAATTTTATATCGTCGCATGAAATAAGAGTAAGGGGCTGTCGTTCGCCAGCCCCTTCTCTTTTCTGACCGTGAACAGGTTCTAGAAGATGGTCTTGATGGCCCCCCAGGAGTTTCTCTCCAGAGGAGTCGTGCTGCCGTACATGACGCGGAACATATCTTGAGCAGGATAACCCTGTGTAGACCACGCCTGCCACACGCCATTGTACCAGAGATAACACTCGGTACCCCTTATGACATTTCCGACCACACAATACCAGGTACCAAAAGTTCCATCATCTCTGAGGGGAGCTGTCCAGTAGGTCGTGCCGAGGTCGAAGGTGAAAGGTGCGTTGAGTGTAATCATGCATTCGTACACCCAGTTGCTACCCCAGGGAATGGTTGTGATGGTTGACACAACGGTTCCAGTTGTCGACTGGAGCTCGGCTCCAGGGCCGGGGGCAGCGTCGGCGTAGAGAAATACATCGACAACGGTTGGATGACCGTTACCATCAGTGTTGACCATCCAGTAAAGCAGTTCTGCTATCGATGCGTCAACAGTGATCGTGAAGTCGTCCGCAGTGATATAGTTCTGGGTCGCATCGGGCGCGAAATTGGCGTATGCACTGGTGTAAGCTTGACTCGCGTTGTATGCATAGGAATCGATAATGTCATCGGTTGCTATGATGCCTCCGTAGTACTCACCGTTAATTCCGCCTTCTATGGTAAGATCGCTTGCAAACGCAGTGCCTACGAGTGCAACCAGGATAAAGCCAAGAAATTTCATACGTCTTCCTTTCTGTTTAAAGATAATTGTAAACCACATAGTAACTTAACAGATAGTAACTAATAATGTCAATAGCCATTTCGAGGGGTCGGACGTCACTTGCGGCACTTGTACAAATGCGGTTCCTTGAGAACCCGCAGGATGAGTATTTCCTTACCGAACAGAGTGAGTCGATGGAATCTCAGTTGAGCTTGCCATCTTGGCATAGCTGGAAATCGACTTTTCTATTGTCTGATAATATAGTTTAAATACATTTCTACAGTTGAAGGAGACACAATCATGAAAATTCGTTCATCATCAGCAAGTGTTCTTTTCGTTTCTGCTTTGGTTTTCCTGTTGCTTTCTTCCAGCGTCAACCGGCTTGAGGCTTGTTCCGTTTTAAAAGTTACTTCGCAGGACGGCACCATCATCAGCGCTCGAACGATGGAATTTGGTAATGATGTTCAGTCCGCTGTAGTGGTCATCCCACGAGGCAAGGAATTTGTCAGTCCCGCACCTCAGAATAGAACAGGCATCAGCTGGATAAACCAATATGGTTATGTTGGTATCAACGCCTTTGGCGAAGAGATGACAGTACTCGACGGTCTCAATGAGACCGGACTGGCTTGCTCCGGGCTCTGGTACGAAAAAGACACCCAATATCAGGATATAGACGCGGATGAATCCGACCAGGCTTTAGCTCATCTACTCCTTTGCTCATGGATTCTGGGCAATTTTGCCACCGTGGGAGAAGTCGAAGAAGCTATTACTAATATCAAGGTTTTTGGCATCGTAATTCCCCAAATGGGCATTGCCCCTCCTATTCATATAGCCGTTTATGATGAAGAAGGCGGAGCTATTGTCATTGAGTTTGATCAAGGACAACTCCATATCTACGACAATCCTCTGGGCATTATGACCAACTCCCCCAATTTCCACTGGATGATGACCAATCTACGCCAATACGTCGGCATGAATGTCAGCATGGTTCAAACGCAGTATTACGCCGGAGTCCAACTCCTCCCGACAGGACACGGCAGCGGCATGTTCGGACTACCCGGAGATCTTACCCCGCCCAGCCGTTTTGTTCGAATGGCTGTATTAACACATTTCGCCGACTCGGTGCCTGATGCCCGGGGCGCCTTGAACCTGGCTCAACACATAATTAATACATTGGACATCACTAGAGGAATGGTGGTCGATAAAGATTCCAGTGGTAATATTGTCTCCAGCGAAACCACTCAATGGGTTACCTTCCGGGACCTGACCAATAAAATTTTCTATTTTCGCACTTACGATAACTTTACTTTAAGAAAAATCGACCTGAACCAGCTCGACTTTTCTACCTGCCAGACTATTTCATTAACGGAAGACGACGAAGTTATTATCGACGTAACCAACCGCCTCAATCAATAGAACCGAGGCTCTTGGTCCTTACGTCAGGTTTGACACTTGATTTAATTCTGCTGATTGCGATGACGTTAAATGTCACTGACGGTTAGCTGACCAGGACAGGGAATCATCATCTCTAACTGGCCGTTCTTGATTGCTTGTCATCGGTCTTTTGATCTCAATTGAACTCATACTGAATGGCTGGACATTTGTATTTTTCGCTTCTCAACTGAAGAAACCATAGTACATCAACTGGGATAGAGAAGAATAACCAGTATTCTGTTGTCTGTATTTCTATAAGGATATATAATTTATATTACAATATTATATATATTTAGATAATAATGCATGAATGCAAGACCTGACCCTAAGTGATTATTGACATAAGAGATAGGAATTACTAATATCTGCATTAAGTAATAACCTTAAATGAAAGGATAGGTTATAATGAAAAAGGGGTCACTTATTATTGCTGCAATTCTACTTATCTCATGCAGCGCTATGGCGTTACCGTCCTACTCGGGTCTGAGGGGACTCAACCGGACTGTTGACGCGAAAACAATAGGAGCAGGTGAGTTCTCACTCGCCCTCTTCTCTTTTCTCGGAATGAGTAACGATACCAGAACCGCTCAGCTCGCAGGCGGCGCTGAAGAGGTCACCGATACCGAATACAACGGCACCTGGTACATTACAGCGGGATACGGACTGAGCGAGAAAGTGGAGGTCGCCGGAAGAGTTTCTTACATCTGGAACTGCCTCTCACGAGATTACATTCCTGGTCGCGAAGATCTCGAGGGGGGAGAGAACGAGAACGACGACGGTTTCAGCGAAGCCAGTTTTTTTCTGAAGTACGCTATTGATTCTTCTGGAGACTTACGTATAGGACTGATGCCGTGGGCAGGTTTCAGTATCTACAACGGCGGTGACAATCCGTACGTAACCAACTACAACCAGTACGACGGCGTCTGGTATCCTGAACAGCCCATGTTCGAGATGCGCCGTCCTATGATAGGTACGAATTTATCAGCGGGAGCGGATCTGCTTGTTTCACTTGATCTACATCCTGTTGTAGTGCATACCAATATTGGTTATCACTACTTCAAGCAGAACTTCCAGTTCACAGACCACAGGTACGGAACGAGCGATAGTGTTGCCGTGGATATGGATGTTGAAGATCCTGTCTTCCACCTCGCTGTGGGCTTCGAGTATCCCATGAATAAGACAATCCTCTTTGCAGAAGCGGAGTGGCGCCACTTCATGAAACGCGACTACGAAGACGGTAACGGCCAGGACTACGACGACATGATAATCGTTCAACCCGGAATTAGATTTCCCTTTGCCTCTGGATTCGCTTTCGATGTTGTAGGGGCATTCGCGCTTGACAATTTCGATCCGGAGTGGAGCGACCTGGGACATCACGCATACCAGGCCGGCGGCAGCCCGACAGAAGCATACAGAGCAAATTACGCTCCCTTCCCCGAGGGTTATTACTCCTCATGGGGAGTCGGCGTTAACCTCATGTACTCCAGCGACCTCAGGGAAGGTCCCGGCAGCGCTGTGATGTCCGGTACAATTATCGATGCCGTAACCGGTGAGTTCCTTGAAGCTACAGTGGCTTTCCCGGGGACTGCGGTACAACCTGCGATCAGTGACCCTGAAACCGGATATTACTCCGTTGAAGTCCCCGAGGGTAGCATTGCGGTAGCTGTAAATGCCAGCGGGTACACGGAAAGTACTGAAACGATCCAGGTTTCAGGCGGTCATGATATCAGCCAGGATTACGCTCTTCAGCCAACTCCATGTACGATCATGGGAAGCGTCACCGATATCGAGACTGGCACTGCGATCTCAAGAGCTACCGTCATCGCACCGGACGTTCCTGTCAGTGACATGACCGGTAATGACGGTCTTTACGAGTTCGATCTCGATGAAGGCAACTGGACAATCACTGCAAGCGCCAGCGGTTACCTCGGCGCCAGCGAGAGTGTGGACTTTCTGAGTGGCGACCTTGTCGTTCTGGACTTCCAGCTCCAGTCCGTTGCATTCGAGCCGATTTACTTCATCGTCAATCAGTTCAACATTCAGCCTGAGTACAAAACCATCCTGAATAGCATTGCTGAAGAAATCATCGCTAACGGTCTTACTGTCCAGATAAGCGGACACTCGGACTCCGACTATACAGAGGAGTACAACCAGACTCTCAGCGAGAACAGAGCCATGGCCGTGTACGACTACCTTGTCGATCATGGCGTCAGCGCTTCCAGCCTGACCACGGTTGGCTATGGAGAAACGAGACCTGCGGTCCCCAACGCCTCCGCCGCTAACAAAGCTCTCAACCGTCGCGCGGAATTCGTGGTAGAAACCATCTCCAACTGAACGCGATTCTCATACAGGAGGGCGGGTCTTTCGGGACCCGCCCTCCTCTTTTCCGTTCATTCAGAATCAGCGGAACCTGAGAACAACTGTCCAGACCGCTACCCATGCGGCCGCTATCACAAGAACGGCTGTAGCACCAATCAGTGGGAACAGAACGAGCGGCATAAGCAGGGAAGCAGCTGCGCTGCCTCCGTGCTCAGCGAAGTCCAGAAGACCGATTTTTCCTGTATCCTTTGTCCCAAAACCTTCAACGGCGGATGTAAATGCCCCGCCACTCGATACTCCGCAAACAAAGGTTCCAAGAAACAGGCAAATCGTTAAGAAATTGCCGCTGAACAAACCGATACTGTAAAAATGGAGCGCAGCCGCACAGAAAAGGGCCGCTGCTCCTGAAAGCGCGATAATTCTACCTGCATCCTTTAATAATCCCTTGTCTGTCCATAAGGCTCCAAGTGCTCCGCCCGTCATGAATATCCCGGTAACTGCGCCCACAAGTACCCATGAACAGCCGGTCGCGGCCTGAATCGCGACCAGTGAAATAACTTCGACGGACAGTCCCGCGAAGCCCGCTGCGGCAACGCCAAGTGAAGTAAGCGGTTTGCCGGTAAGTAAAGCTGAAATCACCATTATTAACATGAACAGGCCAGCTGCTGGAATGGTCAGATCAGTTTTTTGACCATCTTCCATTCTGAAATCCCACAGTTCATGAGCAATCCTGAAACCTACAGGATGAAGATCTCTGTTTTCTTCAGAAACTGCCGAAGCGATCTGTTCGTCAAAGGCTGATACTCTGAATTCGGAAAGATCGTACGGAAGAGTTCCGGAATTTACGAATACACCGGTAACTCCCAATGAATCCATTCTATCGGCAAGTACCTCTCCATTGAACGATAACTCCGGGCCATTGCCTGCCATGAGTACGAGACCTGAAATAGGAATGATCCTGTTCCATTTAAAGCAGGTTTCTGATGCCATCACAACCGAACGGGCCAGTTCCGCCTCCAGTGGATGCAGCCTGTTTATCCCGCCGGGCAGGTGGATTGCGGCTATGCCTTCCGGTGTTAATCTTTCTGCAAGAAGTTCCATGAATTGAGTGGTGTAGAAGCGGTTTGAGAGAAGCGTCAGGGGCTGGCCCGCGGAAACGATAATGAGATCGTACGAAAAGCTATTATTAGTCAGGTACTGTCGGCCGTCACCTGCTCTGATCTCACCCGGATAGTCAATTACATCTTTCAGTGTCCTGTCGGGAATAACGGTAACGCAGAGGTTCACATTGGGCCAGCTGCTTATTATCCCCGCCTCCTCCGGTGACGAACCTATATACAGAACCGTTGCTGGCAGAGCAGCAGCAAGGGGAACTGTAACGGTTTCCTCCGCTGATTCAAGGGAAGGCCATGTTGCTTCAAGCAATCCACTTCTGAATACCGCACTCTGACCTGCTCTCGAAGCTGTTATTACTTCGCCGTATGGAGATGGATAAACCTGTACACTCTCGTAATTTCTGAAAGCCACAGCTCCAAGCCGTCTGCTGAAACCATCCGGAATAGAAAACAGCTGTAAGGTGAGCAGTATAACCGCGAGAATCAGACCGGGAATTGTGCTCCTGCATGATAGAAGGCCGATAACTGAGAAGAGAACCGAAACGGCCAGCATCTCACCTGAAAGAAGATGAGGTGATAAAAGAACGAATATCCCTCCGCCTGCAGCAGCCCCAATGGCTTCGAGTGCATAGATCCTGCCGGGTCTGTCGAATGCGAAGGGCTGCAAAAACACGACACCGGCAGTGAACCCGGCGGGAAAAACCGTTAGCGCCAGAGGAAGAATCCCTGTTCTCGATGCTGCTACCTGAAAAAAACCCAGAATCGGTAAAATGACTATTCCAGCCATCCAGTATAACCTGTGCCTGGAAGTTCTACCTCCCGCTGCCGCTCCGAGGCCTGATCCTATAATCCATGCGGCCAAAACTATACCCGAAGCAAGTTCCGCCTGGTGACAGCCAAAAAGTGATTCCCTTAGAACAACCGCCTGAACCAGAATCGAAAGGAGTCCTCCCGTGAAAAAGGAAAACCCCGAAAGGGATTCTTTCCTGCTCCGAGGAGGTGTTTCCATCTTCTCAGAATACCTGTGCCTGGAAACGGTACAAAGTTACGTCACCGAGATAAGCATCCTGGTCAAGTCCGGCCTTCCGGCAGACACCTTCCAGATACTCCTCCCTGTTCCACCCCTGTTCTACAGGAACCTGGGGAAGTAATACACCTGATCTTCCCCCGGAACCCAGAACAAGGAGGCCATCGGTACCTACTGCCGCATCGTGCCAGTCATCAAGAATCTGCAACGGAGTAAGCACCGATATTTCGTACTCCAGATTCTGTAGTTCCGTCTCCGTTACCGGCATGAATCGGGGGTCTTCAAGCGCCGCGGAGTGCGCCATGCGCATCACGGTTTCAGCAAGGGGACCGACAGGACGTATCGATCCTATGCATCCTCGAAGCCGGCCGTTCCGCTTCAGTGTGACGAATGCTCCTCTTGGAAGCTCCAGTTCGGCAGGCAATGTATCCGGTAGATTGTAATTCTCTCCCTCAACAGCGCAGCGGACGGATTCGCGGACAATCTCCAGAAGAATATTCTTGCCATCCGGTGAAATGCTCCATTCGGATGGTTCGAACTTCGGTGTTCCAAATGAGATCGAAGCGTACCCTACAACCTGTGAATCGTCACCCGAATATTCAGCGCTGGTAGTCATGGAAAGCAGCTCCGGAGTTACATCCGGATAGAGTGCCGCATAGGACATGGCAAGCGCTATGGGAAGCCTTCCGCATGCAAAAGTGGCAAGACCATCAGGCAGCCTTTCCTCAGATGTAACCTCCAGAAAAGCATCCACCTCTCCGTTCAGCACCGCTTCAACGGTAAGTGAATCCACTTCTTCAGCGAGTTCCCTGGTCGGATAGTGGGACAGATCGCTGCTGGCTATCACAAGAATCCGCTGGCCGTAAGACTCAGCGAGTATCAGTTCAGCCATGTATTTCAGTTCATCGGGTCCGGCATTGCCTATTACAATCGGCACAATTCTGAAACCGGGCTGCAGCACCCTCTGCAGAAAGGGAAGCTGCACTTCAAGGCAATGTTCGGTCACATGGGCTTCCGGGATGAAAAAGGCTGTTGGATGCGATTCCCTGAGACGCTGCGAAATATCGGTCGCCACATCAACTTCGCCCAGAGGAGTCAGGTATCCGTTCCCTTCGAAAATGGAGAACCCGTTGAACGAGACATGATGCGATGGTCCCGCGATCACAACGACATCGTAATCAACACCTTCGATGGAACTGTAGAAGTCGGCAGCCGTAGCGCCGCTGAAAACGTACCCTGCGTGTGGAACTATTCCAGCTATTATATCTCCGGCGGAATGCTGCGCCCCGGAGATGTCAAGAAGGCTGTCCACCATAGTGCTTAACGTGGCTGAATCCCCCGGATAGAACCTTCCCGCAACTGCTGGAGGTCTAAGAAGCATGCCGCCACTGTTTCTGCCCTCCTCCTGTGCGGGAGAACTCCCTCCGCATGCGACCAGGAAAACCGATGTAAGTGTAAGAATTCTCATCCCGCCAGCTCCCTGTAATGATCCGCCTTTTTTCTGGAAGTTCTTGCGATCTCGGGTTTATCGGTACTACCCTTGTCACTCAATTTAACTCCACCGGCGGCAGCAACTGCCGAAAAAAGCAGCATGACAGCTCCTGACAGAAATTTCCGCCTGCTGATTTTCTTTTTCACTGCTCCTCCATTCCATCCCAGACCCCAGCAATCGGGGCCGAGCAGTTTCCACAATTTCCATTCAGAATGTTTCTTTCCGTTATCATATAGCCCTGTCTGGCAACGATAGTTTCACCACACTCGGGACACCTTGTTATCATACCCCCAGGAGTAACTGCATTTCCAACGTACACGTAGTTTAGACCTGTATCCATTGCCCTCTCCCTGGCTCCCCTGAGCGTATCAATGGATGTCGGGGCCAGATCAGCAAGTCTGTACATGGGAAAAAACCTTGAGAAATGAAGAGGTGTATCTTCACCTGTGTTATCAAGTACCCACCTTGAAAGCGAGTCGATCTCGTCCGGATCATCGTTCAAAGTTGGTACAATGAGATTCGTTACCTCAACCCATGTTCCAGATTCCTTCAGGAAAGTAATCGTATCAAGCACAGGCTGAAGTGTGCCTCCGCAGATGTTCCTGTAGTAAATGTCCGACATTGATTTAAGATCAACATTCGCAGCGTCGATGAATTCAGCCAGCTCGGACAGTGGTCCGGGGTTGATGTAGCCGGCGGTGACAAGGATATTCTTAATTCCGGCGGCGCGGGCCAGCCTGGCGCAGTCCCTTGTATATTCAAAAAACACCACAGGCTCCGTATATGTATATGCGATAGCTTCGCAGCCGTACGACAGAGCGTTTTCAACAACCGTTTCGGGCGGCATATCGTAAGGTGTTACATCCTCCGGAGCGGCCTGGGAAATTTCCCAGTTCTGACAGAACTCGCACTTCAGATTGCAGCCCGCCGTGGCAATTGAAAACACATCAATTCCAGGCATGAAATGGAACAGGGGTTTTTTCTCCACAGGATCGATATTGACCGCAACGGGCCGGCCGTAAACAAGGCTCACCAACTCACCGTCAACGTTAAGCCTGACGCTGCATCTTCCGCGCTCACCGGGAGCAAGGATACACATATGCGGGCACAGTACGCACTGAACGGAATTACTCATCATCAACTATGACATACCAGTCTGCTCTATGGAATGTAATAAGCCCCATTTCCATCAATTCAAGCATTCTATCCATATCCATATGTTCTGTTGGTCTGGCCCACGAACGCTCTTCGATACCGGTTAATTCCATAATCATGCTGAACAGCCCTGTGTCAGTACTGTCACTCGAAGTGCATGATTCTTCCACGGCAGAGAAAGCTGATCCGGCCAGAAGCAGAACGGTCAGCAGAATGATTTTCATTGTCCTCCTTCAACTGTCAGTACAGGTCCGGAAAACCAGCCGGAGACAAACCTATCCGCCATCTGAATTCCCAGTTGTCCTCACCGTCAACAGGCTCGGATACCCAGATCGGGAACAGCGCTTCCAGCATCGCGAACCTAACCGCGAATCCTCCATCGGCCAAAAAAGTGTCTTCGGAAAAATCCCTGAAACCATCGGCAAGCCAGCCGACCCCTCCGAATATTTCAACAGGGATCATAGGAAACGGCACAGGTATCCTCTGTTCAATTGTAACGGCTGCTCTTCCACGGGCCGGGCTGTTCCAATAACCCGGCAGCGCCGGACCGGAACGGACGTAGAAGTGCTCCTGAGGTGAAATCGATCCATCGGGCGGCAGAAACGCTCCAATAATGCCCTCCGCGAATAAACCTCCGCCCGGACGAAGAAATACGTGAGCAGGGGCATCACCTGCTATTCTGCCTGCGAATATCCTTGTTCTGGCAAGGTGGCTGCCCATAATCCTGGTGGTGATATCAAATTCGCCGTCCACCCGCGAATAGGGGCCGTCGTTCCATCCGGGGGAAGCGAGGGCGCTCAGACTTCCTTCCCATGAAATACAGTAGTTTCGATTGATCGCTGAGAATCCTCCGGTGAATTCGAACCCGCTGCCTTCCTCAACGTTGGCTCCACCGTATACAGCGGTGTCTTCCACACTGAAAAGTTCTGCATCAAGAGACATTCTGAGATGGGTATCCGTCGCCACGCGTCCTCCCATGTAATAGTCCGCGCCAAGGGAAGCGCTGCCTGTTCCATATCCCCTTCCCACTCCAAGTGATATATAGAGGCTCCTGCGATATTTTCTGAGGAGGGGTGCATGATAGAAAGCTCCCCAGTCGGAAAAACTCCCGTTTTCAAATGGAACCGATGCATGGGCCGCCCAAGTGGAGGGGCCTCCCATGTAGGAAGGAATGGCGGCTGACATGCACAGAATCTCCCCCCGCCATGAACCGGCGGCATACGATGGAAACGGCAAAACCCATAGACTTTGATGGGTAGGCCTTGGAAACGGCAGGAACATCGGTTTGATCTGACTCAGAGGCGGCAGGGCATTATTCCAGGGAGCCCTGTCTGGCATGCAGAGAAACGGGTCAGCAACGGCCGTATGCCACCTGCCTGATACCGTTACGGTATCATCTATTCCAGGCGCAAGGGCAAGTTCGGTCAGAAGTGAATCGTTTCCCGAAAGAAAAAGCAGATCAAGTTCAACGTCATGGGGAACGTCACCTGAAATTATTACAACGGTTGAATCATCCATCGGTTCGATACTCGCAATTCTTACGTCAGCGTTTCCGGTTCCCCTGAGCCAGAAATCGAATTCATCCTTCCACGATCTTCCCGTAACTTCTTCCACAATCGCCCGAAAGTCTTCCGTATGAGGATGATGGTACATGAATCGGTTGAAGTATATGGCCATTATCCTGTCGAAATCTTCCTCACCGACCTGCCTTTGGAGCATCCGGAGGAAAAATGCCGGTTTGGCGTAGTAGGTGAACCCGGTGGGGTGGCTGCCGTCACCCGCTGAAGTTGCGTCGCTGAGTACGGGAACTTCCTCTCCGCCGGTAGTGCCTGTTGCGTATGTAAGCAGGCTCATGTCCTGGTCGCTTATCTCCATTATCCAGTCGGGAGTTCTGGACATGTTCCCCGAGAAACCATGCCTCCGCTGCATGTAACGAAGTTCGCTGAATGTATTCATCCCTTCGTCCAGCCAGGCTTCATCGACTTCATCGTTTCCAAGCATGCCGTAAAACCACTGGTGCCCGACCTCATGTGATGTGACCATCTCAAGAGCCCTTGTTAAGGGAATATCAGCCCCTGAAAATACGAACTGTGGATATTCCATGCCGCCGGCCATCAGTGTTACCGGTTCAACAACCCAGAGATCGCTATAGGGGTAAGGCACGTACCATTCTCCGTAGTACAGCAGCGTGGAATCGATAATTGCCGGTACTTCTGACCAATGGTCTTCGTCGTCGTCCAGAAGAATAAGGTGTACGTCTACCGAACCGGCACCCAGACTGTCTGGGTAGATGTAGGTATGCTCCCTCACCGTATAGTCAGGGCTTGCGGCCCATACGAAATCGTGAACTTCGTACGCCTTCCATGTTTCAGTTCTTCTGAGTGAATCTTCCGGGATGGATACGCTTTCGACCGATCCCGTTGCCGCTGTAATGAAGTCCTCGGGGACATCCAGTATTACCGTGTAGTCGCCGTAGTCACTGTAAAATTCACCTCTCCAGTGGTATCTGGCCCTGTGCCACCCATTCTCATCGAGAACACACATTTTGGGGTACCACTGCGTTATCTGAAAAGTATTCCCCTGATGTCCCATTCTGCTCCAGAAACCGGGGACCTTTACTTTGAAGTCGCCCTGCAGCACTACGCTCTCCCCCGGATTCAGTGTAGAATCAAGACTAATGAAACCCAGAGAACCATCAACGGTTATATCAACTGGAATCCCGTTAAGACTCCAGTCCGAAAGATCTATCCAGCCCTTATCAGATTCGTCAGAAGCCCTGAAGCAGTAGCGACCAACAGCCTCAAGGTCCTGGCCGAAGGCCGTTGTAATATCTCTGTAAGCGTTCGGATAGAGATGGAACCAGAGAGTGTCAACCGGGAAGCCAACCCCGTTTGTAAATACTATTTCAGAAGTCCCGATGACCATGTCCGAATCCGGCTCAAGCCGAACATTCATGCAATAGTCTGCCCTGCTTTCCGGGCCGGGGAAACCCGCACTGACAAGCACTGCGTATAACAACACTGAAATCATCTATTCAACCTCCCGAAATGAAATACTATACATACGATAATACTCATGTGAAAAAGAACGGATGGAATCAAATGAGGTTTATTCTTCCTCTTTCCCCTCAAGTATATCCGCAATGTCGTCAAAGGTGGCTTCTACTACAAAACCGTCGTTCCTGAAGAGTTTCGCGTAATCGTGGAGTATATCGGCAAGCTCTTCAGCTTCGATATATTCGGCATACTCACTGCCCAGGAAATCATCAAGTGAAGTAAAAGATATGAACCATGTATCATTGTACTGTATTATATCGAAGGCGTAAACAGCTTCGTCGTAATAGTTAAGTGCTTCCTCATCCGGAGCATCCATCGAAGCCCGGTGAGCTGCCCGGAGAAAACGGCAGCTGAGTTCATTAGTATCGTAGTATGCCCAGCCGTAAATCATCGCGCTAATGCTGTCAGCCGCCTCGCGAATCTCGCCTAACTCAAGAAGGGTATCCGCTGAAGCGAGAAGATCAGCGGACCTGTCGCTTACCCATGAATCAACCGGGACGAGAAGCAGTTTTTCATTCATCCAGACGAAGGACATATTACACCTTGTAGCCCTTGAGGGATATTCAGAGGAAAGAATTATCAGGCTGTCTTCACTTCTGAAAGAGGCATACGCTTTTTCCGGGTTCAGAAACATATCAAACTCCACAATCCCAAAGCAGAGAGTATCCCGGCCAAAACCTATAACCGCAAGATCCGATCCTTCAACAAGGCTATCACCCAGAATCAGCAGATCAAGGTTGTCAATTCCATCGGGAAGCATTTCGGACGGCATACCCAGAACACGGAAATATCCCCGGCCATCACTTCTTGCCTTCCATTCATTGATGCAGGTGCTGAAATCATCGGAACAGGCCGGCAGGGATAATGAAAGAGCAACGATTAATACCAGAATTTCTGAAACACTCTGTCGAAAAGATAGAATCATACCATCTCCCTTCAAATATTGCATAAGAACAATACCGAAAGATTCGCCGGTTCTCAAGGATGATGAATTGTGAATGGCGATTGCAGGCCAAGTATTGACGGGTCAGGATCACCGGTAATATTTTCGGGCAGGATATTCTGTTCCCTATCTGCCGATATTAAGTAAGGAGAGTATCAGATGAAAGTGTTTCTTATAGTCCTTTTCTCATTACCCGTTGTTACTAATGCCGGTTCCGTTAATGTTCTGTCCTCTTTCTACAGTCCTGACTGGTTTCCAAATGGTCTCGCCTGGGACGGAAATTACCTGTGGCTGCTTGGCGGACACCATGATACTTTCTATAAGATAAACACTGGCGGCACAGTAATCAGTCATTTCACTCCGTCGGAACCGGGGGGTATGAATGGAGATGGAGCCGCGTTTGATGGAACGAATTTATGGGGGATGTTCATCGAACACACGAGCTATCCGGGAGAGGTATACGAATACACAACATCCGGCACGTATGTTTCCTCTTTCATGTGTTCGGAAATATGGCAATTCGGCATGACATGGGATGGGAATAACCTGTGGGTATCGTGCCGCGGCACACAGATGATCTACGAAATGAGTAAAGACGGAACTATCCTCAGTTCTTTCCCTATTCCACATGAAGGCGTAGGAGACATGGCCTGGAATGGCACGAATCTTTTTTATGCTGCCAAGAACGACAAGCTTATCGTTGAAGTGACAACTGATGGAGTAATAATCGATACATACGATGTAACCGTCATTTCAAGCGATATGAAACCAACGGCGCTTACGTTTGATGGAACCGATTTCTGGGTATCGGATCAGGAGCACGACATTATCTACCAGGTGGAGCTTACCGGTGTTGGCCTTGAGCAGTACACATTCGGCAGAATCAAGACGGTGTTCCAATGAAGTACAAACTCCGTATTTTCCGTGATCTTCCTGCCCTTCGTCCACGCAATTCGCGGTAGGAATGCTGGTTACCCGAAATACACACCGCACAGTCCCTTACTGTTACCCACAAGTATTAGCCTGAGTCGCCAAGTCCCCAGCCATCTGATAAATCAGCCAGCCGCTTCCAGTTTATCCATAGAGTAATCGTCCCGGAGAATCCACCCCCTTTTCGAGCAGGAAGGGTTCCAATGTTCATGTAGGAGCCGGCGACCTTTTTGTCTCCGGTTTCGTGTCTGCTATTGACAGGCTCGATAATCGTAAACATTGTACACCATACCTATGGTG
>JAIORS010000093.1 GCA_021108005.1 Candidatus Aegiribacteria sp. | reverse complement strand
CTCCCGCCTTCGATGAAACATCGGATGAATGCCAGACATGCGGAGCCTGCTACAATGTCTGTCCTGTCGAGAACGGCATCAAGTTCAGCGAGATCACCGGGAACAGGCCGATACCTATCAAATCCGAATTCGACGCGGGTCTGGTCGACCGTTCCGCGGTGTATATAGCCTACGCCCAGGCAGTTCCGAACCATGCATGTATCGATCCCGCGCAGTGCGTTCACCTCAATACAGGCGAATGCGGAATCTGCGAGGAGGTCTGCGCCGCCGATGCCATAGATTTTGATCAGGTGGAAGAATTGCAGGACGTAAATGTCGGAGCTGTGATTCTCACTTCCGGTTCGGAAATATTCGATCCTTCTCCACTGCATGAATTCGGCTATGGAAGATATGACAATGTACTGACCAGTATACAGTTCGAAAGGATTTTAGCGGCATCCGGCCCATTCGAGGGGCATCTTCAGCGCCCATCTGACGGCAGTGTTCCCACAAAGATAGCATGGCTTCAGTGCGTCGGCTCCAGAACGGAAGATTCCCATATGCCGTACTGTTCTTCCGTATGCTGCATGTACGCCATAAAAGAGGCGATGATAGCAAAGGAGCATGTCGACACAGTTGAGCCGACGATATTCTTCATGGACATGCGCGCTTACGGCAAGGATTTCGACAAGTATTACGAGAGGGCTAAAGAGATCGGTATAAGATTCGTCAGGTCACGGGTAAGTAAGATAAGGGAGATAGGCAATACAGGGGATCTGGAGATACGGTTCGTAACAGAAGACGGAAAGGTTACTCTGGAGAGATTCGATCTTGTGGTTCTCTCAGTCGGCCTCGCGCCGGGAAAGAACAACGATGATATCGCGGACAGGCTCGGACTTCGCCTGAACAAATATCAGTTCATCGCAAATTCGGATGAGTCACCCATCAATACCACTAAACCTGGCATTTTCGTCTCAGGACCGGCGGTCTCTCCCAAGGATATCCCTGAAACCGTAATTCAGGCTTCCGGATCAGTGGCCGGCGCCGCGGAGATTCTTTCCGATGTGCGCGGGTCTGAAATAGTAGAAAAGCAGTATCCCGAGGAAAAGGATGTAAGCGGAAAGAAACCCAGGATAGGTGTGTTCGTCTGCCATTGCGGAACCAACATCGGAAGTATCGTTGATGTTCCCGCCGTTACAGCATACGCAAAAACATTGCCGGATGTTGTATATGCCGGGGAAAATCTTTTCACCTGTTCACAGGATACACAGGAGACCATGAAGGAACTGATAGACGAATACAAACTCAACCGAGTGGTCGTTTCCTCATGCTCACCAAGTACACATGAACCGCTCTTCCAGGAAAC
>JAIORS010000092.1 GCA_021108005.1 Candidatus Aegiribacteria sp. | reverse complement strand
AGAAATAAGAATTGAAAGTAATACAGAACTGAGAGATTGTTTTATCCCTTTAACTTCCGATTAGCCTCCATGTCGAACAACATCGCGAAGAGTATCGATTGCATTCCCATGAAGGTACAGAAAAGTATTGCGAGAGCGTTTATTTTGGGGATATACGAAGTCGTTGCCCAGAAATAGAAAAGCCGGATAATGAGTGGGATATCAACAAGTATAAGTACGAAGCCCAAAGCGTAGAAAAATATCAAAGGGTGAAAATCTCGGATGATGTATTTCTGTATCATACGGCGTGAAAACAGTCGCAGAAGAAGCAGAGGCAGTGTAAAAAGAACTCTGGATATTTTGATACCACTCTTTTCTCCGATATCGTAAACCGGGTTGATTGGCACATCCATCACGCGCATGCTGTAGATATTACAGGTTACGAGGAAGTCGTTCGGCATACCGTAGCGAGGGTAGATGTCTTCTAGCGGAAGCAGGTGGAGAGCTTTGTGGTTTAATGCCGTATAACCAGTCTGAGAATCGGTGACATGCCAGTAACCGGAAGCGATTTTCGTCAGGAAAGTGAGCGCGGAGTTGCCGAGGTAGCGAACACGGGGGATTTTCTTCCAGGCCTCTCCCGTAATAAGACGATTGCCTTTTGTATAATCAGTATGGTTCTCTACCACCGGGTCAAGCAGCGCGGGCATGTCATCAGGATCCATCTGACCGTCGCCGGCCATTACTACTGCGATATCGATATTGTTCTCTCTGCACCAGATGTAACCTGTTCCTATAGCTTTTCCTACGCCACCGTTCTTTTCATGGCGGATGAGGAGGACGCGGTTGTCAGTTTTCTCAAGACGTTCAACGATCTCTACAGTATGATCTTTGCTCATGTCATCGATAACGATGATTTTATCGACGTAATCCGGCATTGTATTGACGGTGTGTTCTATCTGTGTTTCCTCATTGTATGCTGGAACAACGATGCCTATTCTCTTATCCCTGTACATTGTTAACCAACCGTCCGTTTTCTTCCAGATTGTATTTCATTCCACACCTTGGACACTGAATGTTCCTGTCAAACTCAGGCAGTATTTCCCCGCATTCGCATGCCCAGCCAACTCGCCTTGCGGGAACACCAACCATAAGAGCGTAATCGGAAACATCACCGGTTACTACGGCTCCTGAACCGATAAATGCGTGTCTGCCGATAGTATGACCGCATACGATGGTAGCATTAGCTCCGATTGATGCCCCTTCCTTTACAAGTGTTGTAACATAGAATTCAGAACCTCTCTGAGGATATTTGCATCGGGGATCTTTAATATTCGTGAAGACCATTGAAGGGCCGCAAAAAACGTAATCTTCGAGTATTACTCCCTCGTAAACGGAAACATTGTTCTGTATTTTACAGAAGTTACCAATTTTCACATTACTCTGAATGAAGACATTCTGGCCAATGGTGCATTTATCGCCCAGTTCCGCTCCGGACATAATATGGCTGAAATGCCAGATGCTGCTTCCCCTGCCAATAATTGCGCCTTTGTCGACGTAAGCTGATTCGTGAACAAAGAAATCTGACATATCAATCCTTACTTTAAAGCAAATCGATGCGAGTTTTCGTTTATTCCAATAGTATTTGATCTGCGAATGTTGTGTATCAGCTGTATTGATGGTCGTACATCTTCTATACCAAAGCCCGATCCGGCAAGAATATTTTTGTACAGTTGAGTATGAAGCCCCGTAAATCCTGTGGTGAATTCCAGTTCATCACCGTCAATGGAGATAACTCGGCAGGTTGAAGGTTCGTTATTTTCATTGAACAGAGGTGAATCCTCGCGGTCTATTGAAAGGTACCATTTAACTCTTGCTCTTTCGAGTTCAAGAAATCCTGAGCATCGGGTAGGTTCGGATATGTGAACTTCGCTTTTTTCCACCGCTCCGAATATCCAGATAAGCATATCGTAAAAGTGAACACCGATATTGGTAGCAAGCCCACCCGAGCGTTCCATATTGCCCTTCCAGGAATTCAGATACCACGGTCCGCGTGGCGTTATATATGTAAGCTCGATTTCATATTTTCTATCGGGGTTTTCTTCACTTATTCTTTTTTTCAGAGCGATTATTGAGGGGTGAAGTCTCAATTGCAGAACCGACCATACGCGGCAGCCTGTTTCGCCCTCGAGTTCCTGAAGAGCGTCCAGATTCCAGGGATTCAGAACTATTGGTTTTTCGCAGATAACGCTGGCTCCCACGCGGAATGCCATTCTGATATGCGCGTCATGAAGGTAATTAGGTGAACAGATGCTCATCCAGTGAATCCGTTTATCCTCGCTTGTTCTTCTTAGTTTCTCCAAATGCCTGTCGAATCTTTCCGGCTCGGGAAAGAATCTTGCGTTAGGGCAATATCTATCAAGAATGCCTACTGAATCGTGAGGGTCAAGTGTGGCGACTACTCGATTTCCTGTGGTTACAATAGCATCAAGATGTCTTGGTGCTATATATCCCGCTACTCCTGTTATCGCAAAATTTGCCATATCAAAACCTTAAATTTCTTGAGCATTATCCTTAAATAATCATACAATGCAATATATAGTCGAGTCAAACCTCCAGAGAAAGTGAATATCAGAAGAAAAATTACAGGATATGACTTGGAAATTGCATGATGCAGATAAACGATTTTGAGAATATATCGAATATTTCAAAGATAAAACTATGATAATCGTTCTGGTAAGTATTATGCATCTATTTGTATTGTAAGATTCAGTTGCCAGCATACTCTGAATAGAGGTAACAAAATGAATGGAAAAGGTTTTACACTTATAGAACTCATGATTGTTGTTGTGATAATCGGTATTCTATCCGCTATTGCAATACCTAAATTCACAGCAATTAAAGAGCTGGCAAACGAGGCATCGTGTCGGAGCAATATACGTGCACTGGCAAATGCGGAAGCCATTTACTATGCGTATTTCAGTACATACGGCCTTATTGGAAACCTGGGGACTTCTGATATCCTTGCCAACGCGGCACAATTGATATGTCCCAGTGCGGTTATAGGTTATACAATAACACATACCGGTGAACATTATACTGTTCCGTGTCCCAACGGTGCTCCGAATCATGGCAATATGGTCGATGGCATACCATCCTGGTAGTCAAAGACTGATAATTTAAGATTTTTCAACCATGGTTCTCAAGTTTTAAATCCTTTTTTGAGCTATACACAGACAACTTGTTCCCCAGACTTTTGACTGGCCTGCTATAATTTGTTCGGTTTCTGGAGAAAGAAATCGCTGGACTGCTCTGACCGGAAATCCTCCGCTTAAGCCATGCTCCTTTCCAGTTGTGAGTACCTTCTTGCTTTTAGTTAATCCAAGACGGTAGGGGACAACACGAAAAATCAGAATAGGAAACATCAGCACTCGAAAAAAACAGGTAATGAACAAAACATTGAAATGTTTACTTAGCAAGTGAACCAGCTCTTCTGGATTGTAACGACGATAGTGGTCAGCGTTGATATCGCTCCTGGACCAGAGCCACTCGTATGCGGGAACGGTTATATACAAATAGCCACCTGGTTTTAGACAGGAGCGGATTTCAGTAAGAAATTTTCCATCATCTTCAATATGCTCAAGTACATCGAATAAAGAAATGGCACTGAGCGAATCTTCCGGGAAACCACAGTTCTCAAGAGTCGCGCGGAAGACGGTCGGAATGTTTCTTTCAATCTTAGCATTGAAAGCTCCAGTAGGGCCGGGCTCGATGAGAGCTGCTTCGAAACCCTCATCGAGTAACCTGCGAGTTACAAATCCATTACCACCGCCTACATCAAAAACAGGGCCTTCTGGTGGATACAGGTTTAATGCCGCAACAATACAATCGTTTCGGTGCTTGAACCAGAACGATTTATCCTCTATCTGGAAGTATTGCCGGTTTCCCTCTTCGGGATATGAGATATCTACATGATCAGTTCTGGTAACCCATATTCCGTGTGAATCAAGAGTCAGATTCTTAGTGATGTCTTGTTTCTTCATTTTCCTTCCAGTGAGATCCTGTGGCCGATGAATGAAGTGTTACATTGATCATTATCGTTGAGAATAAAGTTCAGTATTCCGGAAGTCAAGAAAACCGTATTGGCAGAAAAGTTCAACTCCAGGACTTTTTCTACCGGCTGTCAAAGTTGACTATGCAGAGTCTGTCACATTATTATTATTAGAGACTGAAAAACCATAAATATCTTGAATTGAATTGCGGATCCGTATCGATTATGAATTCTGTTGAACTGAGATTGAGATACTCGTCCATATCTGTAGCTGTTATTGCTGCAAGTTTGCTTATATCCCTTTCCGTGTTTCATCCTTATCCATACGATAATGTTGTGACGAGGTGGGGGCTGGCGGAAAGACTGGTCAGTCAGGGAAACATCGGCATCGATACCTGGTCGGGTCTTACCAATGATAAAGCAGAGTACAAAGGTCATTACTACTCAGACAAGTCTTTTCTGCCTTCAGTTGTCGCAGCGATTTCTGTTCTGCCAATGCGTCTCTTCAATAGTATTACAGAACCCGATGCTTACCCCGTTGGAGGTATTGACAGATACATTGCCGAGAGATTGACAGTATCACTGGCTCTGTTTGTTTTACTTCTTTTGCTCAGGAAATACTGCAAACGGGAAGGTGTTTCCAGCTATTTGCCAGTAATTGCTGTGGGGCTGGGCAGTATACTGTTGCCTTATTCAACCCTGCTGTACACACACGTTCCCGCGGCTCTGTTTCTCTTTGCCTGCTATGCAACCCAGAGGAGTGGTAAGTATCTGGCCTCTGATGTTCTTGGCGCAGTGGCAGTATCCTACGAGTATACACTTCTGCTGCCTTTCCTCGTCATTCTGCTCTACAGAGACAGATGCTACTGGGATACCTTCCGCGGTGTCAGAGTTATCCTGATTCTCCTCCTGGCCTTCCTTCCACAGCTGGCTCACAATTGGATTGCCTTTGGAAGCCCCTTCAGGATGGGGTACGGTCTGGAAGCTGAAAGCTCCTTCCCAGTAGCTTCAAGTGGTTTTTTTGGTTTTACATATCCCACTCCGGAAAGACTATACATGATACTTCTTTCGCCGGAGAGGGGTATATTCTTCTACATGCCATGGGCTGCTCTGGGATTCTGGGGGCTGTTGGGAGGAAGAGGTTGGTTACAGCGTCTAAGGTTCGATCCACTCCCTGCTGTGGTTTTACTGTACATCATTATGTACGCCGCTCAGAATGCCTCTACGGCTGGCTGGGCGTACGGCCAGCGTTACCTGATTCCCATAGTGCCCTTCCTGGCCCTGGGACTGGGGCGCTTTGCAGCTGGGAGTAACCTTCGAAAAAGTCTTGCGGCAGCAGCTGTTCTGCCTGGAATCATACTGGCTCTTCTTGGGACCTTCGGCGAGGTGCATTTGCCTGTTCACCCTGTGGGTAATCCTATCCCACTGCCGCAATTGAATATTTCTTTGAATATGATGCTGAGAGGACACCATTCAACCTGGCTTCTGGGAGGTGTGGGAACCGTTTTGCTTTCAGCGTCGGCTCTGGCCTGCTGGTTCGCGGTTATGCATAAAGCGGGACTGCGCTGGATATGCATGATGTGGATTCCTCCATGGTTACTGCTGGCTGTTATCTCGCTGGGAGAAAACTGGGGAGGCAAAGTGGACTACTACAGAGGAATTCTGGCGCAGCATCGGAAGGAATGGGATCTGGCCGCTGAATACTACGAGAAGGCACTGGAAGATGAAAGCGCTCCGGAAATCATAAGGAACAGGTTGATGTATGTCCGATCAAGGGCTTTCTCGATATGAGTGGGTGTAGTGCATACCTTGAATTCTCTGATGTCATTTGAGCACCGGCAGACAGCCTGGTGGACTTGATTGAACAGCTCGGAGAGTTATAATAATGAGTCTGGTTTTAAAATGTCCGTTCCAGAACAACAACTGGTTTCTTGGATTCGAGGGGAGGTCATATCATTCTGGGATATGAAGGTGTTTCCATTGTAATTCCAGTTTACAACAGTGCTCAGTCGCTGGCAGAGCTTGCGAAGCGGATTCATGCTGTCATGACCGAGATGGGAATATCCTATGAGATAATAATGGTTGATGACGGCAGTCGGGATGACAGCTGGAATGTAATATCGAAGTTGAGTGGGGAATTCCTGGAACTGAAAGGCATTCAGCTGAGCCGTAACTACGGCCAGCACAATGCGCTGCTATGCGGTATAAGGGTGGCGAGCATGCCGGTTATCGTAACCATCGATGATGATCTTCAGACTCCTCCGGAGGAAATTCCTGTAATTCTTTCTAATCTGGACGATAACACAGATGTGGTTTACGGTACACCGGCAAAGGAGAAACACAGTTTCTGGAGAAAAGCAGCTTCGCGAATTACAAAGCTGGTTCTGCAAAACGCCATGGGAGCGAGAACGGCCTCAAGAGTTAGTGCGTTCAGGGTTTTTAGAACCCGGCTTCGGGAGGCGTTCAGTAATTTCGGAGGAGCATTCGTTTCCATCGATGTACTACTTTCTTGGGGAACTACAAGGTTTGAATCGATTGATGTAAGACATGACCGCAGGAAGTACGGGCGGTCCCAATACACCATTCGAAGGCTTGTATTTCACGCATTGAACATGATGACGGGTTTCAGTACACTTCCTCTGGAGATAGCGAGCCTGATAGGTTTCATATTCACACTTTTTGGTCTGTGTATCCTGATCTATGTTGTCGGGCGCTTTATTGTAGAGGGGGGAAGCGTACCGGGCTTCCCATTTCTTGCCTCTATAATAGCCATTTTCTCAGGTGTTCAGCTCTTCTCTCTTGGTATCATAGGCGAATACCTTGCCCGAATGCACTTCAGGATAATGGATAAACCATCCTATGCAGTGAGAGCTAAAACGGGCGATTCACTAGGTATGGAGTCATCAACAGAATGATAGAATATCTTGAGTGGGACAGCGATTTTTTTAGTATTTCAGTGGGTTCCGTCAGGAGTAAGGTTGCTTCGGAAAGTAAACTGGACTCTATTCTTTGCGAGATGAGGGAAAGCAATTTCAATCTGGTCTATGTAACTCTACCAATGTACAGACTCGATCTGATTGCCAGGATCCTCCGCGAGAATGAAACAATGGCGGCAGACACCAGAGCGGAGATGGTAATTGATCTGGAGAAATATTGTTCTCCGCAATCGTTTGTTCAATCCACCGATTTTATCCTCAGAATTGCTGAAAAAGATGATATTGCTTCCATTGGTGAACTGGCGAGCTATTGTTTTCGCGGCATTACCCGTTTTTACAGGGATCCGCGACTCAGCGACGAAAGGTGCGACGAGCTTTATCGTACGTGGGTTAAAAGGGATATAAGGCAGAGAGGGAATCTCAGTCTGATATGTACCTGCGAAGGTATACCTGCCGGATTCTGCACAGTAGATTGTACTGGGGATGAGTATGCAAGAATAGGGCTTATCGGTGTAGCACATGAATTTCGCGGATCAGGCCAGGGACAGGTAATGCTTAAAAAAGTTGCCGGGATGCTTCGTGATAAAGGATGTAAGCATCTGGTCGCGGTAACGCAGCTGGCGAGCGTCGGAGCCATGAGGATGTACGAGAGAGCGGGTTTCCTGCTTCGGGAAACAAGTATTGTGGTTCATCTCTGGAAGGATGTGGAAGGAATATAAAATGAATCGGGAGTGGAGAATCCCGTTTAATAGAGCTGCCCTTGTGGGCAGTGAGATTGAATATGTACAACAGGCTATAGCGGAAGGTCATATTTCCGGTGGAGGAAGTTTCACGGAAAAATGTCAGAGTCTGCTTAGGGACTCCCTGGAGGTCGAAGCTGTTATTCTTACTACCTCCGGCACCCATGCTCTGGAGATTGCTGCTCTTCTTCTAGATATAGTACCTGGTGATGAAGTGATAATGCCATCCTTTACCTTCGTTTCCACCGCCAATGCCTTTGCTCTCAGGAACGCCAGAATAATCTTCGCAGATATCAGGCCTGACACTCTGAACATTGACGAGGAACAACTTCCTTCGCTGCTATCAGATAGAACCAGGGCAGTGGTTCCCGTTCACTACGGCGGGGTTGCCTGTGAAATGGACGTGATCAATGAGTTATGCGGGGCAAGGGGTATTACAGTACTCGAAGACAACGCGCATGGCCTTTTTGCCACATACAGGGGCAAATATCTTGGTACTCTGGGAAGGATGGCTGCCCTGAGTTTCCATGAGACGAAAAACGTTACATGCGGTGAAGGCGGTGCTTTGATCATCAACGATCCTTCCCTGATCTCCAGAGCCGAGATCATTCGTGACAAGGGTACAGACAGATCCCGTTTCATAAGGGGTGAAGTAGACAAATATACATGGGTTTCACTGGGCTCCAGCTACCAACCATCTGACATGCTTGCTGCATATTTATTGGCGCAGTTAGAGAAAAAGCGCGAGATAGCCACGAAACGTTCGATTCTGTGGAACAGGTATATGGATGGCCTGGACGATTGGGCGGCAGGCAACAGAGTAAGACTTCCAACGGTACCGGATGGCTGCGGGCATTCAGCGCACATTTTTTACCTGTTGATGCCAAATCAAACATCCAGGGATGTCCTGATAGAGAGACTAAGACGAAAAGGAATTCTGGCGGTTTTTCATTATCAACCGTTGCATTTATCTAAAATGGCCGAAGGAAACTACGAATGTCCCGTAACGGAGTCTGTTGCTTCAAGGCTGGTCAGGTTGCCTCTCTACTTCGGATTAAAAGAAACAGAACAGGATTCAGTCATCAGAGAAGTTCGGAATCTAAAACTGTAGCCGGTTACAACAGTCCTGGGTCATTCATGGTTGTAATTCCCATGTATTTTGAGAATTACATCTGTGGTTATGATATTACAGTTGTTTATCATTGAACCTTACCAGTTGTTCTCGGACGTTTCAGATACTTTTCTTTTGTGTTCTAAACAGAAAAGGGGCAGATTTCTATGCGTACCCGCTTCATTGATCTTGTCACAATAGAAGTTTACGGTGGAAAGGGAGGGGATGGCATAGTTTCCTTCCGGAGGGAAACTTTTGTGCCTAAAGGCGGACCCAACGGCGGTGACGGTGGCGCAGGTGGTAGTGTGGTTCTTGTAGTGAACGAAAAGCTTACAACACTTGCGGATTTCAGGAACGGCGCCATCTTTAAAGCTGAGAAGGGAAGATCCGGCGGTTCGAGCAATAAGACAGGGAGAAGGGGACAGAACACATATCTGAAGGTACCCCCGGGTACTACAGTATTCGATTCTGATACTGGTGAACAGCTCTCTGATCTTACGGAACCGGGACAGGAACTGCGTGTTGCTCCAGGAGGAATGTCCGGCAGGGGCAACGCTTCGTTTGCTACATCACGGCAAAGGGCACCGCGTAAATTCACAAAAGGGGAGCCTGGTGTATACAGGAAAATCCGGCTTGAGCTGAGCCTGATAGCCGATGCTGGGTTAATAGGTGTTCCCAATGCCGGAAAATCCACTATTCTGTCAACGGTGAGCGCCGCAAGGCCCAAGGTTGCTGGATACCCTTTCACCACGCTGAATCCGGCTTTAGGAATGATAAAAATGGCAAAGGGTTTCAGTTTTGTGCTGGCCGATCTGCCAGGTCTTATAGAAGGCGCCAGCGAAGGGGTAGGGCTCGGTTTGCGGTTCCTTCGTCATGTGGAGAGGAACAGAATACTCGTTTACATTGTCGGAGCAGGACTGGAACTATCACCTGCAGAGCAGTACAGAACTGTCCGTGATGAGGTGTTTGCTTACAAACCTGACCTTGAAGAGCTTGATGAAATTGTGGTGCTTTCGAAGGTTGATCTGATCGATGAAGAAGAGAAAGCTGCCATACTGAAAACGCTGCCGGAAGACACGATGGTAATAAGCGCTGTTACAGGTCTGGGAATGGATGAGTTTCTCCGGAGAATAGCTGGTTCTATACGTCTTTTAAGGGATGCTGATAAATGAACAACGCGATATGGCTGGCATCATGGGAGAAGGTGGGCAGAGAAGATCTCAGAAGGCTTTTGCGCAGCCATACACCCGATGAAACCGTCGAGATACTGAAAAGGGAAATCCATTCGGGAATGCCAAAAGTAGATGTTATTGAAAAGTGTGTTGAATCAGCTGTTTTGCATGGCATTAAGGCTGTTCTCTACGGCAGTGACGATTATCCTGATATTCTGGTAAACATACCTGACCCGCCGGCGGTGCTATTTTACAGGGGGGATCTGGAAGGATTCCTAAAGATGCCTGCAATTGCTCTAATCGGCTCAAGACGCTGCACAACCTATGGAAGAAAGGTAGCCAGAAAACTTTCACTGGACTTTGTCAGAAACGGCGTTGCCGTGGTCAGCGGACTCGCAAGGGGCATTGATGGAGAAGCTCACAGAGGTGTTCTCGAAGCAGGTGGAGTGACAATGGCCGTTCTGGGAAACGGACTTGATATTTGCTATCCCCCAGAACATGACAGGCTTTCTGAGAAAATACTCGAAAAGGGAGTACTTTTAAGTGAGTATCCACCGGGAACTGATCCGGCAAGATACAGATTTCCTGAAAGGAACAGGCTTATCAGCGGTTTTTCAAGGGGAGTTGTCGTGGTAGAAGCCGGTGCGAGAAGCGGTACAATGATAACTGTGAATACTGCCCTTGATCAGGGCAGGGATGTATTCGCGGTTCCGGGGGAAGTGACAAGAGCGCTTTCTATGGGCACGAATATGTTGCTTCGTGACGGAGCCGGGGTTGTTATAACCGCTGCTGATGTTCTGGAACCCCTGGGCCTTGCAAAAGAACCGGAGAAGCTGATTGAAGCGTTTGAGCCGGGAAATGATACAGAAAAGGCTATTCTTGAACACCTTTCCGTTGAAACGCTTCATTTTGACGAGCTGTTAAGACTTGTAGGAGTTGGCACAGCCGTACTCCAGTCGGAGTTGTTGAGCCTGGAAATGGCCGGTGTCATCATGCAGCACCCCGGGAAAATCTACTCGCTCAAATAATGGTGCCGGGTCTAACATCTAAACATTTTGTCTTATTATATCTATACTATATATAGTAAACATTATGTATTTTTCATTAGGAACGAATGTTTAGGTGTTAGACCCGGAACCCAGGTTCGTTATTTTCAGGGCGGTTTGTTCAGGCGAGGTGTACGAAGTGTCAATATTGTTGGGAAGTGAATTGTAGTGTTCTTTTCTTCTCTTCAGCAGTTCTATGAATGCCTTATCGGTCGTTATAAGTGGCCTGTATCCAATCTGTAGTTTGCATCTTTCAAGTAGTATCTCATCCGATGCTGTAAGGGTTACGATAATTCCCTTCTTTTTGATTTCTATGAGGTTTCTTTCTTTAAGAAGGCAGCCACCTCCAAGGGCAAGGATCATTGTTTTTCTTGTTTTAAGCAGTGAAAGAAGTGCATCGGATTCCAACTTTCTGAATTCCTGTTCTCCGAGCTTGTTGAATATCTCCGGAATACTGAGAGAAGCGATCTTCTCAATCAGTTTATCCAGATCGTAGAAAGGAAGCCCCAGCATGGAGGCAAGGACTTGTCCTGTCGATGATTTTCCCGCGCAGGGGGGACCCGCCAGGAAGATTGAAACAGTTTTGTTCTCTTTTTCCATGGGAAAGATGATAATGAAATATTGTCAGATAAGGAATAGCTAAATTCAATAATGTATTGTGAGGATTATCAGCCGATTGTTAAATGCTAAACAAAGTGTTCAAAGAATAAGACAGAATATAAACAATATATAAAATTAATAAGACAAAATGTTTAGATGTTAGCCCCGGCACCCATGATGCAGGTTGACGGATTGCCGGCGGTGATGTATTGACTTCAACGTCTGTTAAGATGGTGAGATAGATATTACCTGATAACGATGAACACAGTTCACTGGAAATAACGATGAACACTGTTCGCTGAAATATTTGGCTAAGTGTGGTGTGATTATTATGGTGCTTACTCGGGAGACGATATGACTAAGGATGAACTGTCGGGCGAAGTAGCCGCTAAAACCGGTATCAGCAGGAAAGTAGCAAGATCGGTACTGGCCGCGCTGCTGGATTCAATTTCGGAACAGTTATGTAAAGGAGAAACGATCTATTTGAGAGGCTTTGGCTGTTTCGAAACCAGGGAAGGAAGAAAACGGAGAGCACGTGACCCCCAGGGAGAGGGGATAATCGAGATACCTCCCAGAATAAGACTTGTTTTCAGGCCATACGATGATCTTAAGGACGCTGTACAGAAGAGCCTTGGTAAGAGAGTCAGAGTGGATTTCCTGTGTCTCACCGCGAAGAATTCCAGCAGAGTATCTGTCGTTGGAAAATTCAATAATTGGGATGAGGAAGAGAACCCGATGCAGCGTCTCCCTGATGGAAGCTGGGTTGGCGAGATTGAAGCTGTTTCCGGACAGACTCTGAAGTACCGGTACTGGATAGACGGCAGGCTTGAAGGAGATCCCGCATTTCCGGCGGATAAAAAAGGAAATACGTTGAGGCAGATATAATGGCTACAAAAAGAAGACGAACGGCGTCCAGAAAAGCAAGCCGGAAAAAGCAGAACAGGCTGCATAATGTTCTCCTTGTAACCGTGCTGTTCCTTGGCGCAGCTATGATTATAGTGCTGATTGTACCGCCGCAGGGACTTGCGGGTAGTATACGCAGTTTCCTTTTTGGAAAACTTGGATACCTTTCCCTTCTTTTGCCGCTGTTTCTTTTTCAGACGGGTGCATGGATCCTTGATCTTAGATTCAAAAAAACAGGATTCAGAATTCTATCGGGTATTGCTGTTACCGGATATTTCTTTGCGACACTGCTTGATTTTGTGATAAGCAGAAGGACGATGGGATTTCACAATGTTCCCGGTGGCAGTGTAGCCGGGGGATTGGGAGATTTACTTGCTCCTGTTACCGGAGCCCCCATAACCTTTCTTATCCTTTTCACGGCATTTGTGGCTTCACTTATTGCGTTTACCGGTTGGGATATCGGCAGTGATTTTAAATCATTGGCTGACAGGCTTTCAATGATAATCGCGGGAACTGGCGGAAGAAAGAAGAAGAAAAAGAAAAAAACGGAAGTGATGAATGCACCCGAGGTTTCACTATCCAACGCATGGTCACGTGATGCAAAAGATGAGAATTTTACCTCGACTCCCTTCAAAACCAGGGAAGATGATCACTCTGAAAAGAAAGCCGCACGCATGGCTCAGAATGAGAGGCCAACAGGCAAAAGGAGGAAGGTGAGTCCTGAAGGGTTGCCAGAAGGCGCAGAAACCTATGTAATGTACGATAGCAATGATATAGATGGCTACATACCTCCACCGATTTCCTGCCTTGACTTCCCGAACGAGGAATTGCGGGTAAGGATGACCAAAGCTAAGCTGGATGATCTGTCAGACCTTCTTCTTGAGAAACTGGACGATTTCGATATAGACTGCAAAGTATCCGGTACTTACCCCGGACCTGTAATTACAAGGTTCGAAGTAGAACCGGGGCCGGGCATAAAAGTCAACAAATTCGTTTCACTCTCGGACGATCTTGCCCTTGCCCTGAAAGCCAGAAGAATCCGTATCCTTGCCCCGATTCCCGGGAAGGGAGCGGTGGGAATTGAAGTGCCCAACCCGACTCCCGAAACGGTATTTCTCAGGGAGATAATGGATGAAGTATCAACTCAGAAGCTTCCTATCGCTCTTGGTAAGAAGATAGAGGGGGAACCTTTCGTTGCCGATATTACCACGATGCCTCACCTCCTTATAGCGGGCGCTACAGGTTCTGGCAAAAGTGTCTGCATGCACTCTATAATCGCGACCATTCTTTTAACGAAGACACCTTCTGAGGTTAGACTTGCGATGATAGACCCTAAGATGCTTGAGCTGTCCATCTACGAGGGAATTCCACACCTGTGGGCTCCGGTGGTTATAGAAACCAGTAAGGCAACCGGGCTGCTTGAGGCGCTGGTAAGTGAAATGGAGAATCGTTACAAGAGGCTTTCCAGGATTGGAGTACGTTCAATTGAGGAATTCAATTCCAGACTGACACCTGAAACTGAAGATGAAAGATTACCATTTATTGTTGTATTCATAGATGAGCTGGCAGACCTGATGATTACAGTCTCAAGGGATGTTGAACCGGCAATAGCCCGGCTTGCGCACATGGCCAGGGCTGTGGGGATTCATATGGTTTTAGCAACACAGCGACCTTCGGTTGATGTTATTACAGGAGTGATAAAGGCTAATTTCCCTTCCAGGATAGCGTTCAATGTGCAGTCAAAAACCGATTCCCGTACAATTCTGGACATGAACGGAGCAGAAAAACTTCTTGGAAAGGGAGATATGCTATTCCTTCCCGCAACTTCACCCGAACCTCTCAGAGTTCATGGTTCTTTCATATCAACGGAGGAAACCAGAACAATAGTCGAACACCTTCGAGATCAGCCTAAGATCCCTTTCGAGTTCGAATTTTCCGATGATGACAGTGGGAACCTATATGATCCCAGCGCAATAAAGATAGATGATCCGCTGTTCGAAAAGGCAAAACAGGTTGTGGTTCATACACAGCAGGGATCGGTATCGATAATACAGAGAAGGCTTAGAGTGGGGTATTCAAGAGCTGCAAGTCTTATTGACATGCTCGAACAGGCAGGAGTCGTTGGTCCGTTTCAGGGAAGTAAGGCCAGGGATGTGCTGATAACAATGGATGAACTTGAGGGAGTAGACGATGAGCAAACTGATTGATTTCGTTCTGCTGGCCATGATCTTCACTCTAGCGTGCGGCGGCGGAAGCAATAACTACGATAATGCTGAATATGCGGCAGGGAACGATGATTTATCCATTTTTACGAGAGCATGTCAGCAGTATTTCAGGGGAAGCCTTTCGAATTCCAAAGAAACCTTCAATTCCCTGATATATCGTTTTCCCGATTCACATCTCAACACTGATGCGCAACTCGCTGTACGGAAGATAGAATCCGAATTAACAGGCATCACGGAAGTACCCGTTGAGAACAATGGAAACGAACCGGTGAATTTCCCCTCGGTGGCACTGGTTGGCACACCATCCGTGTGCTCTTCGTTATCACAGCTTGAAACTCTGATAATAGCTACAGGTACTCCTCCTTTTACAATTGAAGACGCCGGTGCTCCGGATGTGACACTTGTTCTTTACCCTGAAGGTTATCAGGACCAGGCATACGTAGTATCAGACTCCCTCTCAGGATGGCTGTTATCACATTCCTCTGTGCCTGTCCAGCCCGGAGGTGATATAATTTCAACTGTTGCGCAGGAGCATTCAGGAGTTGTAATAGTAATAGGAACAGATGCTATTGTTGATGTGAGAGACCATTCCATTGAACCCTGACCTGCTTTTATAAGGAAGAAATATGTTGCATTCTTATCTGCTGGTTTCCATCTTGGCTTTATCACCACTTTCTCCTCTGCTTGAAAAAATGAAGAACACGGTTTTCATGACTGGATCTTTTACTCAGACTGATTCCTGGGCGCTTACACTGGAGGAGGAAACATCCTCGGGAACAATGTATATAGCTCAACCTGACCTGTTTCTTCTTTCATATTCAGAGCCGGAGGGTTCTGCTACAGGGTATGACGGATCTGTCCTTTATACTCTCGAACCTGATCTTCAGCAGGTTCTTTTATACCCATCAAGAGAACCGGGAAGTTTTCTGCATCTTATTGAAAAGTGCGCCGATTCAACAGTTACCGAAACCATTCAGTACAGCGGCGACAGTATCAGCGTAGAACTTGAAGGTGATTTCGGAGACGGCATAAATCGCATGGAAGTTGGTTTCACTCTTTCCGACAGCCTTCCGTTCCTTTTTTCCACAACCGATTACAACGGCAACAGGACAGCTTACGAGATGTGGGATGTAACTGCAGGTGATTCATATCCGGAGGATGTTTTTCAGCTTGTGATACCGGATGGATACACTGTGGTGAACCCCGAGGAGATGTAATTTGCCGGACGCTTTCCTTTTAACACTTGGGTGCCCGAAGAACGAAGCAGATTCAGATTCCTTCGCCGGATGTCTGAAAAAGGCCGGGTGGCAGATAACCAGGGATATTCTTAATGCTGACCTTCTCCTCGTCAATACATGTGCTTTCATAAAACCCGCAGTTGATGAATCCCTTGAAGCTATTGAACAGGCTCTTGAGTGGAAATGCGAAAAGCCGGGAAGGAAACTGATACTCGCGGGCTGCCTTCCGGGAAGGTATCCGGACGACGGTTCGGGAGGCCTTTCGGATTTCGATCTGGTAACAGGTCCAGGGGATACAACCGATCTTGCTGAATACCTTTCGGTGATGCCGTTTCAGAATCCAGCAGCTGCCGATGGCACTATTTCGAGGTATCTTAAGATATCTGAAGGATGCTCCAATAATTGCGCATATTGTACAATTCCCCTTATCAGGGGGATGAGAAGGGATAGAGATCCGGAGGATATCTTCAGGGATGCGAAATCCATAGCTGAACAGGGAGCGGTTGAGATCGGGATAGTCGGACAGGATACCGCAAGCTGGAAGAGCAACGGAAGAGGGATATCGTGGCTGATTTCACAGCTTGCCACCGAATATCCCGATATCTGGTTCAGGCTGTACTACATTCATCCTTCCCATTATCCGGCTGATTTTCCGGTCCTTCTTGAAAGACATGAGAATATCATGCCCTACATTGATATGCCGATACAGCATGTTTCGGACAGGATACTTAAAAGAATGGGCAGGCCCTACACAGGAGATTACATCAGGGAACTGTTCGATGAATTCGAGAATATCAAGAGACGGATTTCAGTCAGAATTACATTGATTACCGGTTACCCTGGTGAAACCGAGGAGGATTTTACCCAGCTGGAGAAATTCCTGACGCAATATCAGTGCATAAGGACAATCGCGGCTTTTCCGTACTGGCCGGAGGAGGGAACAAGAGAATTTACCAGACAATCAACTGAAGAGGTTCCCGATGAATCCGCCGTTCAGTCGCAGCTCATGAGAATAGGGGAAGCAGCCTGGGAACATGACATCTTCTGGGCCGACGCGCTTGAGGGAGAAATTATTGAAGTACTTGCGGATACACCGCTACTGGGACACTCCCGACTGGACGCTCCCTCCGTTGATGGAGCATGCTGTTTTAATCGGGCTGTTGAACCCGGACATATAATCAGTTGCAGGATAACCGGAGGCACGGGTTCAGAGATGTCAGCGGAGGTTCTCCAATGACGGGAGTGGCGCATTACGTTCTCCGGTTTTATCTTTGCTTCAATGAAAGTTAACAATTTGTCGTATTGTCTGAAGTTCTGAAAGAGGATCTCAGATTCAGTTGATTCGCTAATATGAAGGAACAGATATGTATACTATTCTGATGACCGTAGTACTTGCCATGTTTCCATCGAATATGGAACTGGCCGAAGACGCGCTTTTGCTGGCCATAGAGGAATTTCCGGAAAGCCTGTCCTCCTACGGAGCAGATAAGGTTTTAATAGAGATTTCAGGAGAACATTCAGGAAACTGGTTGATACAGCAGACAATTGCTTCCGTCCTTCACGAGAACGGGATAAGCGTATGCGATCGGGATACAAGTTCAGTCAATTCCGCAATGATATTAAGGGTCAGGCCTATGGAGCTTGCAGTTGAGTATGGAGATGTAAGCAGACCATGGGTTATCGGCGCAAAACGGGTAGAGAGAATAGCCAAATGCGAATTGTCGTCCACTCTTCTTGATACCGATGGAAGTATCCTGGTAACTCTGCGAACCAGCGGAATTGAAGAAGATGTAATCTCCTGGTCCGATGCGGAAGTGCTTGACGGATCATCGGAATGGGACTGGCTGTCCGGTGAACTGCCCGAAAACAGGGGCGGTGGAATACTGGAGCCCATAGTAGTTACAGGCGTTGTGGCCAGCCTTGTATACCTGTTTTATTCGAGCCGGGCAGAATAGACATCTCAAGTGGCACACGGCAGAATAACGAAATATCTTCTTCTTCTGTTTTCTTTATTCACCGCGGGATGCGGTGGCGGGAAAAGCAGCGTTGATACGCTCGGAGAAGCCAGACTATTAAGGCAATCCGGAAATTATGTACAGGCAGTGATGCTTTTCGAGGAGACTGTCGCCCGTGGGGACAGTCAGCCCGAAGTGCTGCTGGACTATGCCGAAACAGCGGTTCTGGCCGCCCAGTCGGAAAGAAATACACTCTACAGGCAGAAAGCACTTGAAGCGATAGTGTTACTATCGGATAATATCGGTGATGTTAATCCGAGAGAAATTGGTGAACTCTGGAGAAGACTGGCCTGGGAAATGGCACGCAATTCAGATTCTCTACAGGCTTTCCAGTGTTTTGAGAACGCGCTGAATTTTGATGTACAGGATATCTTCGAATCCGAATGGCTCTTCCGTGGCATTTACGCAGGCAGCCATATTGAACGTCTTGCTGCTATTCCCGACAGCCTTCTGGGGTCTTCCGCTGCCGACAGCATACTCACTTACACTGCGGAGGTTTTCCTTGTTGAGCTGGATAGAATCCCAAGATCCAGAACGGATCTGAGGGAGGATATTCTCAGAGCAAAGGCTGCTCTGCTGCCATTCACATTACGTATGGAAGAAGAGCTTGCGGTTCTCACGGAACTTGACAGGCTTGGCGGGATACAACCGGATGCACGGCTTAGAAGAATAAATCTTCTATTGAATGCAGCCAAGGAAGACATCGCCGAGAATCGGGAGATTGTTGCGAGAGAAAGGCTCCTTGAAGTGTGGAATTCAAATTTTTCAGGAGAGAGGGTTCAGTCGGCCTACATGCTGGGACTTATGGAGGAAGATGACGGAAATATCGAGAGTGCTCTTCAATGGTATAGAAGGGCATGCAATGTCTCACCGGGTTCATCTTCACAGGCTGCATTGCTTGCCGCTGCAAGAAGAGATTCTTTAACTTACGATTACGAACGGATGGAGCAGGATATCTGAATGAAAAGGAACATCACAGTATTAGTGGTTGCCCTGATACTGACTGCGGCATGCGGCAGATCATACAACACAGAGGGCTTGAATCTTGAGCAGATTGAAGAACTGGCGGACGAATCTTTCCAGGACTCCGACTACAGCGGAGCGTCAAGGCTTTATACAGAATTGATGTTCATGTACCCCGGATCATCCAGGGTAGATTTTTATCTCTACAGAATGGGAATGGCAGAAGCTGGAAACAGATACTGGGCCGATGCGCTTTTCTACTTTGACCGGGTGGAGAGGGAATACTCCAGAAGCGAGTGGTCCGATGATTGTGCGTACGAGTCAGCCATGGTATGGTGGAGTCAGCGGCACGATTACAGGAAGGACCTCACTCCGGTTCTGAACGCCAAGACTATACTTGAAAACTTTTTCGATGCATATCCCGGGTCATCCATGCTTGATGACGCGGTCAGTCTTATGGGTGAGGTAAATAATCACCTGGCAAGGAGGGCTCTGTTCATCGGTCAGTTCTATGCAAGAAGGGAAAAATTTGACGCCTCTCTTTTATATCTGAGGGAAGCCCTGAACGATTATGGTGAAATCGACTGCATAGCTGATGTGCTTATTTCTCTCGGAGATGTCTATTCCTTTAAAGGTAATGAATATACCGCCAGGGAATTCTACCAGAGAGCAGTGGACGAATGCGAGCTGAACGAAGATCAGATGAGAAAACTGCAATCCAAACTGGATGAACTTTGAAATGACGGGGCTTCTGGGCGGGACGTTTGACCCCCCCCATTTCGGCCATCTTGTTCTGGCCCTGGAAGCATGTCATAAGTACGATCTTGAAAAAGTACTGCTTGTTCCCTCAAGATTTCCCCCCCACAAACCCGGAAGACAGATAACTCCTTTCAAACACCGTTTTCGAATGACCGAACTTGCGGTAGCTGATTCCCCGGAATTGACAGTAGCTGATCTGGAACCCCTGGATGAGACATCGTGGACAGTGAACCTTCTTGAAAAGCTGGGGAACATGGGCATGGATATCTGCTTTATCATGGGTATGGACAGCCTGACGGAAATTCATACCTGGAGGGATCCCGAACGCATATCGAAAACGGTGAAGATGGTGGCTGGTACCAGGCCCGGATACGATAAGGAGCCTGTTGATCCGAAATATCTTGCCATGGTGGAGACTTTCAACATTCCCGGTTTACATATTTCATCCAGTGATCTCAGAGACAGGTTTGCCAGAGACCTGAATACACGCTATCTTGTACCTGATAGTGTCAGAAGTTACATCAGGGAGAATGATCTGTATGCCAGATGAAAAAGCTGTTGATAAGCTTCTTAATGCCGTGCTTGAAGAAGATGTCAGTGATATACACTTCAAGGTGGGCAGTAAACCGATAATAAGAAAAGCAGGTGAAATAGTTCATGTAGAGGATTTCTCTGTTATGAAGACTGAGCATATGCAAAGAATCATAAGGGAGATAGTGAACGAACGTCAGGCTGAGAAATTCGCCGAGGGCAGCGAACTCGATCTGGGCTACGCTCTCAAGGGTAAGGCCAGATTCAGAGTCAATATCTATCATCAGCGCGGAACACCAGCTATGGTTATGAGACGAATACCGTACGAAGTGCCTGAACTGGACGATCTCGGCCTTCCCGAAGTTGTAAAGAAGATTTCCATGGAAACCCGGGGGCTTGTTCTCGTAACCGGAGCAACCGGTACAGGCAAATCAACAACAATAGCCGCAATGATTAATCATATAAACCAGAACCGTTCCGCCCATGTTGTTACTATTGAGGATCCCATTGAATTTCTGCATACAGATAACAAATCGACCATCTGCCAGAGGGAAGTGGGCATCGATACCCAGGACTGGAGCACAGGTCTCAGGGCGGTATTCAGGCAGGATCCTGATGTAATTCTTATCGGCGAGATGAGGGATGCCGAATCGGTCGCTACAGCCATTATCGGGGCGGAAACCGGCCATCTTGTACTAAGTACGCTGCATACAACCGATGCGAAAGAAACCATTGCGAGAATCATCGATGTGTTTCCACCAACTCAGCAGCATCTTGTAAGGCTCCAGCTGGGACAGCTTCTGAGCGGGGTCATTTCTCAGAGGCTTCTTCCAGGCATGGGCGAAGACCACCGAAGAGTTCTGGCCGCTGAGATCCTGGTCCAGTCGTCTACCGTATCCGAATGCATAATCAAACCTGATAAGACTTACCTTCTGACTGAAACAATGGAGAAGAGCTACTCACAGTACGGAATGCAGACCTTTGACATGGCTCTGTACGATCTTATTGTGAATGAGAAGATAGATCTGGAAACAGCCCTTGCCGCAGCCTCAAATCCAACGAAACTCGACCTCAGGCTAAAGGGTATAGAAACCGCTTCGGACTGGAGGATGGACTGATGATAGCTAATCAGATTCAGATTACTGCGAATATTCTTCCACTTGTCATAACAGGTGGTGTAGTATTGCTCATACTCGCGCTTATTCAGCTCTACCTTGGGCTTAAAGCCCAGAAGATACCTAAAGAGACCGGCGAAAAAACCATGATAGGTGAAACAGGGATAATAAAAAAGGCTTCTGGATTCAGGGATAGATCTATCCTTGAGGTAAGAGGTGAACTGTGGTGGTGCCTTCCCGCTACAGAATCCACATTACTTGAAAAAGGAATCACTGTTAAAATTGTGGGAATCGCGGAAGATTCGATGATACTTGAAGTTGATACACTATAACTGTTAAGAGTCAGTAAGAAGAAGGGAGTTACAATGGGGCCGGGAATAGTAGTAGTACTGGTGATTTTGTTTCTTTTCCTGGTATCTGCGCTTAAGGTACTCAAGGAATATCAGAGAGGTGTTATCTTCAGACTTGGCAAGGTGATAGGTCTGAAAGGCCCCGGGCTGATAATAGTCTGGCCAATGATAGACAATATCAGACGTGTCGATCTGAGAGTTGTGGCGATGGACGTTCCGCCACAGGACGTGATAACCCGGGACAACGTGTCCGTAAGAGTTAACGCAGTTGTTTACTTCAGAGTTATCGATCCCAAAAAATCCATTCTGGAAGTAGAGAATTACATTTATGCCACAAGCCAGCTCGCGCAGACTACACTGAGGAGTGTCCTTGGCGAGGCATCACTCGATGATCTTCTCTCCAAGAGGGATGAAATTAACGCAAAACTTCAGGACATACTTGACAGAATGACCGATCCCTGGGGCATCAAGGTCAGTACCGTAGAAGTTAAACACGTTGACCTCCCCGAAGACATGCAGAGGGTTATGGCAAAACAGGCCGAAGCGGAAAGGGATAGAAGAGCCAAAATAATACGTGCCGATGCGGAATTCCAGGCTGCAGCCAAGTTGGCTGAAGCCGCTGATATAATCAGCGCTCATCCTGTCGCGCTGCAGCTCCGCTACATGCAGACACTTTCGGAGATAGCCGTTGAGAATAATTCCACAACCATATTCCCGCTTCCCATTGAGCTTCTTAAACCCTTTATTAACAGGCTCGATGGCGGGAACAAGGGATAGGCTGTGTTCAAAGGCGCGATAACCGCACTTGTTACCCCTTTCAGGAACGGCAAAGTGGATGAGGAATCGCTTGCAGAACTTGTAAAATGGCAGATAGATAACGGAATAGACGGCCTTCTTGCCTGTGGATGCACCGGTGAAGCGGCAACTCTCACCACAAAGGAACATCTGCTGGTAATCGAGAAGGTGATGAAGTCATCGGGAGGACGAGTTCCGGTGATCGCGGGTACCGGCAAGAACGATACGGCTTCATCGATAGCACTTTCTCTTGAGGCCGAAGCCCTGGGTGTAGACGCTGTTCTTCTGATAACACCCTACTACAACAAACCTACTCCAAGGGGGCAGATAGAGCATTACACCCGGGTAGCCGACGCGGTTAACTGTCCGGTAATACTTTACAATGTACCCGGTCGGACAGGTACTAATATGCTTCCGGAAACGATTGCCACCCTTTCTCTGCATCCTCGAATCGTAGCCATCAAGGACGCCGCCGGTTCAGCTGAACGAGTAACCGCCATCCGCAACCTATGCGGTATCACGATATTGAGCGGAGATGATCCGATAGCCATGGCTCAGGTAGCCCTGGGCGCCAAAGGAGTGATTTCGGTGGTTTCCAATATCGCACCGGCCGAGATGTCGAATCTGGTATCCCTTACCACGGCGGGAGAGCTTGAACGGGCCCGCTCCATACAGGCGAAACTCTATCCGCTGATAAAGGCGATGTTTCTTGAAACGAACCCCATTCCAGTGAAAAAGGCTCTATCCTTAATGGGCATGATAAGTGATGAACTTCGTCTTCCACTGGTTTCAATGAGTGAGAAGCTGGTTCCGGAGCTGGTGGAAGTACTTGGGAAGGCCGGAATTATCTGATGAAGCTCTGCGTTTTCGGCAGTGAGGGAAGAATGGGCAGGTTGATAAGGGAGGAAGCGGGTGATTCCGTTATAGCGTGCTATGACACGGCTCCTCCCGGAAGAAAAGCCGATATCCCCATTTCTGATGAAGTTGATGTTGTTATTGACTTTTCCCTGCCCTGCGCCTGGAAGGATCTTGACAGGCTGCTTTCTCCCAGCTCAGCCGCGCTGGTTACAGGCACCACCGGGCTGGGATTCACAGAAAAGGAGATGCTTGCCAGGTGGGCGAAGAAAAGGGCTGTGTTCATTTCGTCCAATATGAGTATTGGTGTGTACGTTCTGGGAAAGCTTCTTTCATCCGCGGCAGAGATGCTTGCGGGAGATTTTGATCTTGAAATCGTTGAATGCCACCACTCGGGGAAGGTTGACAGCCCCAGCGGAACCGCCCTGACCCTTTTTGATATCTGGGAAAAGAGCGGAGGGGGCAACAGAAAAATGCTGGGCAGATCAGGTTCTGCCGGACCCAGGTCTTCAGAAGAAACGGGCATTCATTCACTTCGGGGAGGAGATGTGGCCGGCGAGCATCAGCTGCATCTTCTTGGAAAAGGGGAAAGACTTCTCCTTTCTCATTCGGCAACTGGAAGAAGAACATTCGCCACAGGAGCTCTGAAAGCAGCCGAGTATGTAAATGGCAAAGCTCCCGGCATTTATACGATGGATGACCTTATGGGAAGAGAAGAAAACTGAAATGATCAGAGAACCGGCCGTAGCTGGTGCGTTCTATCCATCCGATGCGAAAAGCCTTGAACAGCTTGTAAACTCGTTCATCGCCAATTCGGGCATAAGTTCCGATGATCTTATCACAGGTATTGTCAGCCCTCACGCGGGATACATTTATTCCGGAGCTGTGGCAGGAGCCGCTTTCGCATGTGCCCCGGATGACGTAAAGAACGTTGTAGTGCTTGCTCCAACGCACCGTTATCCCGTAAGGGGCGCTTCCGTTTACGATGGAGAGGGTTACTCAACACCGCTGGGAACACTTCCGGTACAGAGGGAAATCACTTCACGGCTTTTAAAGGCAGGGCTGACCTTCCAGCCGGAGGCTCACCGGAGTGAACACTCCGCAGAGGTGCAGGTACCTTTTATACAGGTAAGATGGCCCGAATCCTCGATTGTAGCAGTACTCCAGGGATTGACTTCGGCTGAATATTCAGCGCAGCTTGCGGAAGTAATCGCAGAAGCTGTCAAAGGTTACGAAAATACACTGATAGTAGCCTCAAGTGATCTCTCGCATTACCATTCACTGCAAACCGCGGAGAAGAAGGACAGAAAAGTCATTGAGGCTTTCGTAAGCGGAGATCCGCAGAACATGGAAGCGGCACTTCTTCAGGGAGGCGAAGCCTGCGGCATCGGGCCGATTCTAACACTTATGAATTATGCACGGCTCACGAAGCAGAAAAGGTTCGCAAAAGTAATGTGGGAAACATCAGCAGCTGCAAGCGGTGACAGCAGTTCAGTAGTTGGTTACTTCGCGGGTTTCTGCGGCTGGGAGGTTCAGAAATAACATCGGAGAAAGCTAGAGAAGATATACTGGATCTTGCCAGAAGCGCTGTCGCGGCTGCAGCATCCGGTGAAGCTCTTCCAGAAGTGCCTGATGAAGAGGTTTTCAGGCGGGATGGAGGCGCTTTTGTTACTTTAAAGAAAGGCGGCACCCTGAGGGGATGCATAGGGCATTTCATTGGAACCGGGTCACTTGGAAAAACCGTAGTTGAGATGGCAGCGTCAGCGGCAGTAAGGGATCCCAGATTTTCTCCGGTTAAGCCGGACGAAGTTGATGATCTTGAAATTGACATTTCTCTCCTGAGTCCTATGATTCCTGCCGTACCCGAGGATGTTGTACCCGGAACACATGGCCTTTACATAAAATACGGGTTCAGATCGGGAACACTCCTTCCGCAGGTAGCCACTGAAACCGGATGGGATAGAGAGACTTTCCTGTCCCATACATGTCTTAAAGCGGGGCTGCCCCCGGATAGCTGGAAGAGAGATGGAGTTCAGATATTTACATACACCGCGGAAGTATTCGGTGAAAAAGAGAAAGGAGCCAATTCCGTATGAAGTATTTTCTTGTTTCTTTTGTGATTCTGTTGCTTGGATGCAGCATGCCCGGAGTAGGAGAGCTTGAGGAGAGGGTGGATGATATTGAAGCCGCGGCGGTTTACGACGATTCGGATATGATTGACAAAATCGATGATGTAGAAGGTGACGTTGTGCTTCTGGATGAGAGAGTCACAGCCATCGAGTACGGCGATGAGCCAGATACAACACATGGCAGACCTTTACACGGAACTCCGACCGAGGAAACCCAGGTTCAAAAGGATCTCGCAATCTCCGACATAGTGGGACTTCAGGATTCAATGGATATCATGAAGACTGACCTTTCAGACAGTATTACTGTACTTGATGAATCCCTCGCGAGCCTTGTTCTTTCAGTTGACAGCCTGACTATGGAAAACGATTCCCTGAAGGTTGAGCTTGAAGATCTTCAGGATCAGATTCAAAGCTTGAGTTACACCGTTGAGAACATGCGTTACACAGGAACTTCATCCACATCAACAAGGGGATCTACTTCTGGAACCAGCGGCAGCAGTGGCGGAAGAGGTGGCTCAACCAGCGGCGGTGGAACCAGCGGCGGTCGATAACAGAATCGTTACATCATTTCAATAAAATGGCGGTATTTTCAAAGATACCGCCTATTTTATAGTAAGACGGTTTTATTTCGTATTTTCAGTTGTTTACGATTTTCGAAGCCTTCCTGCTATTGAAATCCATGTAAAACCTTTGTTTTGCACGCCTTGACTTTATTTACCACTGCGAGTATAGCAATAAAGTACCGGAGATCGAC
>JAIORS010000091.1 GCA_021108005.1 Candidatus Aegiribacteria sp. | reverse complement strand
TCTGATGGAACAATAGACTGGGGAATAATCGGAAGAGAAAAAAAAGGATGGTTCTTCTCTGGAGATGCATTCAGAAGAGCCTTTCTGGCTCTCGAAAAACCCGAACACGGAGAGTTTACCTTATGCAGGGAAGATACTCCTGAAAGAAAAACATTTACCGCTGACAGAATGGGGGGGCGAGCTCCGGACAGAATTCTCGAAACAAGCTTTTTCTCGGAGAAATTACTCAACTCGGAACCCTACGGTGAGTTCAGAAGGGTTTTCCCTGTATTCCTGACTCCGGTTGGTGCTGAAGAAGATGATCGTAAGATGATCGCATCAATAGCGCCTGAGGTGATACGGTCCTCCATAGAAACGGGGGGATTTTTCAATGGAGTTCATTACGATTCGAACGGATTCTATTTTCTTACCCTGTTTGGAGCTCCGGAAGCTCATGAGAATGATCTTGAACGTGCTCTGACTTTCGCCCGTCAGATACATAATTCTTCTAACTTTCCCGTCAGAATAGCTATTTCTTCGGGAACCGTATACGCCGGTTTTCTTGGATTTCGACAGATGGGAACCTATACAGTTCTCGGAAGCCAGGTAAATATTGCTGCCCGGATAATGAGGTTCGAGGAGAACCCTGGTATTTATGTAACTGACACAGTCGCTACTAATTCTCCAGGATCAAGCACGGCAACCTCAGTTAAAGTCAAGGGCATGACCGATAAAATCAATATCTTCAGACTTGAAAACAGCTCTGCTGAATCAATCGTATATCCCTACGAGGGCAAGCTTCTTGGAAGAGTTGAAGAACTGCGGACAATTACCGAGCTGTCCCGGAAATCGGTGGATGATTCCTCTGGCAGTGTTATTTTTGTTTCAGCTCCGGCGGGAACCGGCAAATCTCATCTCCTGTGGGAGGCTGGCAATATCCTGGAAACGGAGGGGTTTAAAAGAATCCACCTGAGATGCGATGACATCATCAGACGAAGCTTCGGACCGTTTGTCACATTTTTAAGAAGCTATTTCCAGCAGAAAAGGGGTTCCTCCGATAAGGATAATCTTTCCGTATTCAAAAGGATATTCCAGGCCCTGTCTGCAAAAGTAAAAAGAAAATATCCCGACAGGGTTCAGGAGCTTGAAAGAACCGTATCATTTCTCTCCGCACTTCTTGGAATCGATATGCCCGGTTCTCTCTACCATCAGGTCGGGCCGGAAGGAAAGCAGGAAAACACAATTACAGCTCTCAGGGAGTTCTTCCTCTGTATTGCTCAGCCTGAACCACTTATCATGGTCGTAGACGATATTCAATGGCTTGACGACAGCTCTGAATCTCTTGTGAGGAGTATGACCAGAAATTTGGATAATCTTCCCATTGTTCTTGCTCTTTCAGCCAGGACACGCGACGATGGCTCAAGAATAGAGGTTCCCTCCGAAAAAGAACCTTTAATTCTTGATCTCAACCCGCTTCAAAAGCAGACACTTCCAGAACTTGTAAAGGAGATTCTGGGAGGAATTCCCGGACCCGACCTGGAGCAATTCCTTGCGACACACTCCCGTATGAACCCATTCTATCTTCGACAGTACGCTGCGTATCTTGTCGAATCAAATTCCATAATGAAAAAGAATGACTTCATTACCCTCTCCGCATCTCCCGAAAAAATTCCAAGAGGAATCGTTGATCTCCTGACGGCACGTATTGACCGTTTGTCGGGTGATCTGAAAAGAGTTGTAAAAAAAGCTTCGGTTCTTGGGTTTGAGTTCAATGCCAGGGTTCTTTCCGCCATGCTTACAGGCAGAGAACTCGCTCCATTGCTCAGCAATGGCGCGGAGGAGAAGCTCTGGTCATCCGTATCAGAAATAGTGTACATCTTTCAGCATGGCCTTCTCAGGGAAACAGCATACAGCATGCAGCTTGAAAGCGAGCTTGTTAAACTTCACAGTATAGCAGCCTGCGCGATTGAGAATATTTATCCTGGTGATGAGCTATTTTTCCCCGATCTCGCATACCATTGGGACAAGGCAAAAGATAACGAGACGGCATGCTTTTACCTTGATAAAGTTCTTCAGGCTGCGGAAAAAAGCGGTGATGTTCAGCTTGGTTACAAGTGCCTTGTAAGACTGAGGGAGCTTCTTGAGACTCAGCCGGACAGGAAAGAACAGTTAATTGGTGTAATGTTAAAAGAAATCCAGACACTCGGTATATTCGCCAGATGCAAAGAAGCTGTGGAACTGGCAAGGAAGACTGAAGAACTGGCTCTGGAAGCAGAAGACAGAAAACGATACGCTGAAGCGATGGGTATGCGCGCCTGGCTTACATCTCGCCTTGGAGACTTGAAGACAGCTCTTGAGATAAATGAGAAAGCACTCGAAATTCATAATGAGCT
>JAIORS010000090.1 GCA_021108005.1 Candidatus Aegiribacteria sp. | reverse complement strand
GCATCAAGACAGGCCGGGTCAACATGCGGCTTATATTTAGAAAAATCATCTCTGTATGATTCTATTATTTCCGATTGAACTCTGAAGGTTTCAAGCATCGATCCTGATTCACTGAAAGTTTTAACACATTCAGGCATTCCTCCGATAAAGAAATATCTGCGCAATTCTTCAAGGAGCATATTTTGAACCCGCTCATCCACTGTGCCCGGGTGTTTAAGAGATTCTGCGGCTAATGATTCCCCGCGAATTGCATTGAGATACTCATAGAATGACATGGGGTAAACCTGCATGTATTGAACTCTGCCAACCGGAACAGATATTTCTCCAAAAGCGAATTCAAGCAGGGAACCTGCTGCAATAACATGGAGTTCGGGCATAACCTCGTAAAAATATCTCAGCGCTGTAATTGCTCTGGGGCATGCCTGGATTTCATCGAGAAAGAGAAGCGTTTTTCCCGGAGTGATTGGTTTCGTAGATAATTCAAGATAATTCACAATCTTTTTCGGGTCTAATTCTCCTTCAAAATAGATGTGAAGATTATTCATCTTCTCTAAATCGATTTTAACATAGTTTTCAAATTCTTCAGCAAGGATGTTTTCTACAAGCCATGTCTTGCCAACCTGTCGTGCACCACGCAGAATTAGCGGTTTCCGGCGTTTTGATTCTTTCCATTCAAGCAACTGTTTTTCAAGCATTCTTTTCATAATAACCTCCTGGGTTGATGACATTATTGCTATACTGGATGTAGAATGTCAAGGGTCATACTGTATAAATACTGTAGAATGTCAAGGATGAATAGGTATGGCTGACCCAAAATCACTCTGTGTTTAGCGGATGAACCGTTCCAGGAGATTTAACCGGGTCGCAGAGAAAAACCCGGGGTACAGGGAAAACACGCTTCTGCTGTCAAGAAAAATCTGAAAGCCTTGCCGGTGTTCGGAATATTAGCAGTGTATGATCACGTTCTAACTGAGAATTGAATTGACACCATTTGCATAAGCGGATATTATGCTGTTGAGACGATTTGTCTGATAGGTTTATTCAGGAGTTGCTGTATGCCGAATTAGGAAATCATTGAGCTGGAGAAGGAAGCCGAGATATATCGTTTGAGGAATGTTGAGCTTTCAAGTATGAACGATCGGCTTCGTGATGCACTTGCGGACGTTAAAATGATGACGGTTACTGGCAGCAGATCGAGTCTTATATCTCCGATCACTCAGACGCGAAATTCTCTCACGGCCTCTGCCCAGAGTGTATGGTTAAATTGCATGGAAGAGAGTATTAGTTCGAGTAGAAGAAGCAGACATTCATGGTAATCAAACGGAAGGATTTCATAATGTGCAGGATTTGCTTTATTCCGGTGTTACTATTAAGTATTCTTGCGGTTTCCTGCGGGGATGGAGGGTTGGGACCGTCACCGGGCAGTTCGATGGTCGGCTGGGCTGTTGGTTCGGTATATCAGGGACCCGGGCTCATCCTTCATACTACTGATGGCGGAAACAACTGGAACCGGCAGGAATCATCTGCAATTCCCGAGATGCAGCTGGAAGCGGTTTTCGCTGTGGATTCACTCTGCGCATGGGTAGTAAGCGGACCGGATGGAGGTTATGCAACCGTTCTCCGAACGCTCGATGGCGGCGCGACCTGGACGAGAATCGGTTCATCAGCAGCTATCCTTAATACAAGTCTGAACGCGGTATACGCTTTCAGTACTGAATCAGCACTGGTTGCTGGTGGTAATAACGCCATCCTGTATACGAACGATGGAGGTAACAGCTGGATTTCAATATCCGATGCAGCTTACGATACTTTCACGTACGATGATGTATATGCAATAGACCCAGGTTGTTTATGGGTTGTCGGAGGTGACGGAGCAGACGGAATAATCCTCCATACCACTGATGGAGGAATGCAATGGGAGAGTCAGGGCAATGCGTTTCTGCTTGATTCTTTTCCACTCATAAGTGTGAGTGCTGTCAACGCGGACACAGCATGGACGGTAGGCCATGGCCATACCGTCGCAAAAACAACTGATGGAGGGCAGAACTGGGAACTCTGCGTGCCCGATTCGCTTCCCAGAACAACTCAATCTGATGACGCCAACGGGATAGTGGCGCTTCCTTCCGGATGGACGCTGGTAGGAATGGACTACGGGAAAGCTTACATCACTGAAGATGGAGGAACCACCTGGACAAAGCAGGATGTTCCCACTGCTGAACTTCTTCTGGGGTGCTGTTCACTGAATCAGACGTACTCCTGGATAGCGGCGCAGAGTATGAATGCTACCGGAGGCTGCATTGTAGCGACTTCGAACGGCGGCAGTTCCTGGACATTGCAGTACTCGTCCGACATTCAGACAATCTGTGATGTATCATTCGTTGGTGCCCAGCACTGAAAGAAGATATCTGATATCGAGATCGACATCGCAGAAGGAGTATCCTCGATCAAGGGTTATCTTGAACCGCCCGAAATGCAAGCTTGTATTGAGCAGCCCCTTACGGTTTTGTGGGGGTCAGGACAGATAAAGCATCTGGATATCTTAAGGGGTTTGTTATCTTTGTGCTTTCAAATGAGAATTCTTCTTCTCCATTGTAAAAAACTATTCCATCGTTGCATCGATTTCCCAGTACTTTTCTCAGCGAAGAAATTCCTTTTATAAAGTCTGGAGTAAAGGTTGATGAGGATTTTATCTCTATCGGCTGGATTGATCTTCCATCGGGTATCAGCAGATCAACTTCTTTGCCGTTTGAATCTCTGTAAAAGTACAGATCAGGTCTTTGTCCCGTATTGAGTCTGGTCTTCAAAACTTCCATAATCACAAGATTCTCGTAAATATTTCCCCTCAGAGGGTCGCGTTTCAGTTGAGCAGAGTTGTCTATACCCAGGAGATAGCACAACAGGCCGGTATCTGTAAAATAGATTTTTGGAGATCGAACTACTCTTTTTCTGATATTCTCATGGTACGAAGATAATTCTATAACCATGAATGAGGCTTTCAGGATATCTATCCATGATCTTACTGTAGTAGAGGATACACCGGTATCGTTACTGATGTTTGAAAGATTTATAAGTTGTCCTACTCTGCCCGCAAGCAGGCGCAGAAAGGAATGGAAGTTTGTAATATTTTTGATGTTCATCAGAGATCTGACATCTCTTTCAACATAGGTTTGTATGTAGCTTGAGAAAAATCTTCCCGGGGAAAGATTTTTATCATGAAGTCCAGGGAAAAAGCCCATGCAGCAAAGCTCAAATGCATTCCATTCTTTTTTATAGAAAGTAAGCTCTTTTAGTGAAAATTGCATGAGGTTAAGAATAGCAGTTCTACCAGCCAGCGATTGACTAACTGCCTGATGCAGCATTGGCTGATGACTGCCCGTTAAAATGAATTGTCCTGTATCGGAGCTGTTGTCAACGATTCCCTGTATGTATGAAAGAAGTTCAGGAACTCTTTGAATCTCATCAAGGATTGCTCCTCCAGCAAGCTCGTTAAGAAAACTGCGAGGATCTCCAAGCGCTCTTTGCCGGACATCAGGTGATTCAAGTGACCGGTAGGATTTGCCGGGGAAAGTGGCTCTTACTAAAGTTGTTTTCCCGGATTGACGAGGACCCAGTATTGTTACCACAGGATACTCTTCTGCTGCTTCCAGCAATTCTTTCTTGAGAGTGCGTTCTATAATCATATGCGAAGAATGCGCTATTTTTATGCAATTGTCAAGTAGAACCTCCGATTTACATCAGCGGTTGGGGTCA
>JAIORS010000089.1 GCA_021108005.1 Candidatus Aegiribacteria sp. | reverse complement strand
TGACCCCGGAATACTTTTTTACCAGGGTGATTAGTTCAGGGAGCATTGCAGGATCCCCTATAAGGACTCCTGTCGGTCCGGGCCGGTCTTCCTGCTCAAATTTGATCTCGTCCTTAACAAGAGATTCAAGATATTCATTATCCTTTTCGGATCGCCCGACAAGACCTATGGTGTCCTCGGAGAGCCTGAACATTCTTCCGTGCCTTATCAATCTGGCGTTCCTGCCGGTGAACATCCCCGGAATTTCCATGAGGGTTCTCAACCTCCCGCAATAATTGGGGTCTGTGAGAAGGCATCCTCCTCCGGGAGCAGTGTATCGGATACCGTATTCCTCCGCGAGCTTCATTTGAGGTTTTCTGCTTCTTCCGGAAAGGGCCAGCAATTTTTCTCTGTCAACAAGTCCTTCCCTCTCGGGAACAGTGGCTTTTAAAAGCTTTGCTGATAAAGGCCTCAGCATAATATCCCCGAAACCGGAAAGACGGGCAACTCTGTTAAGGGAATTTTTATTCTGCGACATCGGCCGCTGTCCCGCGACTTCTCCGGAGAAGATGATATCGAACCCTTCGACTTCGGCGATTCCGCCAAGTATTCTGAACATACCCGCATGGCAGTCTATACAGGGGTTAAGGTTTTTCCCGAATCCGCTGGGGGGATTTTTCAGGAGGGTCACGATTTCATCTGTAAACTGGATTTCTCTCCAGGGAACCCCCAGCTGAATAGCACTGTTTCTGCCAGGTTCCGACCCGAAGAACGGGCTGCTGAATGTAGCCAGTTCTACCTCTATTCCCTGGGATTTCAGTATAAGAGCTGCAAGTATTCCATCCAGCCCTCCCGAGAACGCCCCAAGAGCCCTTACGCCCATTTTGTATGCCTGCCTTTAACTATTCGCCAATTTTTCTGCATGGCAAGTTTTTTCAGCCTTCTATCCGGACATACGGCAATGGAACAGCCGGATTCCTTCATGATGAATCTGTCAGCCCAGGAATCTCCGGCAGCCGCACACCTGGCGGGTTCAGTATTACAGCGTTCACATATATTCATCGCAAGCTCAATTTTGTTTCTTCCCCAGGGCCGCGTTTTCCTCAAGTCTCCAGTGAATCGATTCTCTACTATCTCAGGGGTACTGGCGACAATTTCGTCAACCGGAATTATCTTCGCGATGGCCGTTACTATATACTCAAGAGAGGCGGATAATAGAACGATCCTGCATCCGGATTTGCTCAATTCGCGTATTGACTGCAACGTCCAGTCTCGTATTCTGCTGTTTCGGAGACTATTCGCACAGATGACCGCTTCGCGCCTGACCTCTTCCGGAGGAATTCCCCTGAGGTAACTCCTGTTCCATCCCTTTCCCTCCCTGACCGTCCTTAAAGGATGCAGAAAGTAACGGAGAAGAAATCCGAGGAAAGCCTGTGGGCTGAGTATTCCGTTTCTGACAAGATGCTTCAGAAAAACCTTTTCGGATGAGGTTGACAGCAGAGTACCGTCCAGATCTACAAAGTATATCGCGGGAACAGAGCCATCGAGCAATCTTACGGTATTCACCTGGACATCAGTTTCTACACCAGTGGCGGCGCAATCTTTACTCCTCGTCCGGTTCCGGGAGTGTTATCAAAAACCGATGTTACATGAACCAGAATTCCGGGGAACAGCCTCGGAAAATCTCCATGGAAGAGTGAATGAGCCATGTTCGTATACTTCACTATATCAACCATGTATTCACCTGCCCTGGTATCATCGGGAGCAACAAGCTGGCCTATACCTCTAACTTCGAATGACTTGTTGTCAAGAAACACAAGTGATGCTGTGGGGCGTTCCATGAGATTAATGAAAGTATGGGTCTCAAATTCAGGAGTACTGTAAAGTTCCAGCGAAACCATTTTGGTAAGATCGAATTTTGTGGCATCGGAATAAAGATCTGTTAGAAACTGCAGCCTTCTGCCCATGTCGGAAGACATTATTTCCTCCATCTCGGTAAGAAGGTCTTTGATTATCCCCCTTTCAGGGCAAAGACCCATTCCCTTGAAGGCGTTGTTGATTTCGAGTCTGCTGTCCGCTCTGCTCCCTCCAAAGGTCGCCATTGCCGCATTGTGGGGACCGGCAAGAGAAGGGGGAGATCCTCCTTCTCCTCTGAACATCATTGATATATTTTCCAGTGTTTCAAGGCGGGCGGACAGGTTCCAGTCCATGAAAGGCTGCGGTAATGGAATCGTCTGAAATTCTTCCCATCGTCCATCGATGCATGCCCGCACTACTCCATCCGCTTCCATGGAAGCATCTACTGTATCCTGTCTGAATGTTCCGTCGGCCCAGAATTCTTCCATTCCCTGTTCCCACTCCCCGGCAAGTGCCTTGCCGGCAAAGGAGGAGAGAAAAACCGCTCCTCCAAGCTTACCGGCTTTCCCTAGAAACTGTCTTCTATTGAGTTTCTTTCCGGATTCGTCCTTCTTCTCCATGTTGAATTCTCCCGTCATTACTTCCAACAATATTTCAGCAGTATATTAGCTTTTCTCAGACAGGAGGAAGATTGCCCAAAATTACCGATATGGCAAGTACCGGCGAATACGATGCTCTGACCGATCAGTGGATTGAAATTCTGAATGGAACCGTTCCCTACGATGAGATGACAGAGGTTCTCTCTATTCTTGTAAACAGTGGTAAGGATAACCTGGCCACTGAGCTCCTCGAATTAACTATTGCCGAGAAAGAGATCGACGGAGAAAATGGTTTTCCGACCTTTCTTTTAAAAGCAGCCGCGCTTTTTGGAATATCTGAACCTCTACGAAAAGCTCTTATTGAGGTAATCAGAGATGAATACTTGATGTTTCAGCCCCTTGAATATTTTCTGAAACTCAGCGGATTAAAGAATGAAAACACTGACATTTCATCATCGTGGCGAAAGTTCAACTCCCTTATGAAGTACAGGAAAAATGGTTACCTGTACCATAAAACCTTCGGTGTCGGGCAAATAGCAAGGATAAGCCGTACACACGCAACCATTGATTTTCAGAAGGCTAAGAATCATGACATGAAGCTGGATGTGGTTCTTGAGACAACAGTATGTCTTGATCCCGATTCACTGGCAGTTCTTTCATGGAGAAACGCTGATGAATTCTCCCGGCTTTTCAGAGAATCTCATTCCGAATTTCTTGAAAGATTTGCTAACGAATCTCCTGGAAATAACGGAGAGATACTAATTCAAGATATCCCGATTCTCTTCGACACTTCGGAATTCACGAAGAGTGATGTCTGGAAAATCCTGAAGAAAATGGCAGACGGTGCTGACGGTTTTGCCAACCTTGGTGACCGTATTGTGCTTCTTGATCAAAACATTGATTTCCTTGAACAGATAAGAAGCATAATCAGCATGAAAAAAACCCCTGCACGAGAAAAAGTGAGACAGGTTCAGGCTCTACTGAAATCATGCTGCACAAGATTTCCTAACGAACTGACAACTCTTCTGGATAACGTGCGAAGTCTATCCAGTCCCGAAACAGGATCCTTATTCGAGCTATGCTGGATCCTTACCAATAAAGGTTCCTCTAATGACTTTTCTGAAATCCGGTTCGATTATCTTGAAACCTCTGCGGCAAGAGGAGAGAGGGCCCTAGGGGAAATTCATTCACAGGCATGCAGAAAGGCTTACCTGAATCTTTTTTTCTCAGGGAACAATGAAAAAGGAGAAAAAGTCAAACTGCTGTCCGGCCTTCAGCGTTCTCTCTGGGAATACGCTGCTTTCCTTTTGGAGGAATCCGACCCGGAACTGCTTTCCGATTGTATTGGTTACTATTTATCTAAACCATCGGAAACAGACAGGTTTCTCTGGTCACTATGCTTTCTTGCTTCGCATGAGGAGAAGTGGGATGACAGTCTGGGAGAGAACCAGATGGGTCTATTCCTTGATAATCTGATATTCTCCAGTGCCGATACGCAGAAGAAAGTCATCAATGTTCTCATTGGTCCTCTAAAATTGAAGCTTGCCGACTATCTTTCCTCCATTGATACGCGAATGCTTAATAACTACCTTGATAGTTTCAATACCAGCGCTACCGCACAGAACGAAGGTCTTTGCCTATTTTTGGGAAGAAGCCTGTCTCTCAGAAAAAATTCTGCGATGAGAAAATCGGGAAAAAGGCATTTCTGGGAAACGGATGCGCTCTTTTCAAGCAGGAAAGCTATCGATCAAAGGGAAGCGGATACTATTCGATTGAAGCGGGTGGAAATTCCCTCAGCCGCCGAAGATATCGGGGAAGCAGCTTCACACGGAGATCTCTCCGAAAATGCGGAATATGCAGCAGCGATAGAGAGAAGAGACCTTCTGCTCGACAGGCTTAACAGGTGGACGAAGGAACTTCAGAAGTACAGGCCGTACCCGCCCGATGAGATCAGCTCTGAAATCGTTTCTCCTGGAGTCAGAATACAGCTTCAAAAAACAGACGGTTCTGAAACCGTTAAAACGGTGGATCTGGTTGGCCCTCTTGATGCGGATCCTGAAAAGGGATGGATCAATTATATGGCACCCCTTGGAAAAGAAATTCTTGGAAAATCACTGGGGGATATCGTTGTTCTTCAATCAGATGACATTAACGAGTGGCGAATCGCATCAATTGAGATACTCGATTTCGTGGATCAGTAATCGGGAAATGTTTTTCTGAGAATTTCTTCGAATCTCTTTCTGGGAATATCAACCGAGTAGTTTTTCATTATCCATTCCCTTCCTCTCATCCGTCTTGATTCGAGTTCCCTCCATCTGTACTGAACTTCATCCAGTCTGTCGGCGAGCTCTCGCGGAGATGAGAAGGTATCAACCAGTTCGGGAGCTTCTTTAACAATATGGGTATGGGGTTTAACCATCGTGTGCATTCCGCAGGCCAGGTACATGTTCACCTTCATCTGGTATATGAATCTGTCATACTCAATCAATGTCGCTACACCCACCTGATATTTCCCTGACAACTTCCCGGTCTGCAGTCTTGGAACAGGATCCAGCACCCTAACCCTTCCTCTTGTACTGCGACACTTATTTTCTATCCGCTTTCTTGCTGGTCCTGTCCCGATAATATCTCCTTTCATCCCCTTCGAAAGGCATACTCCTTCCACAAAAAAGTCGGGTTCATGTTCATCGTCTATGCAGGAAAGGAGTAAAGCTCTTTCAGGTTTCACAGAGGGAGCAAAGCTGAAGCGCGACAGATCCTGGTTATGGGGAAGAACTTCTACTCCCGGAACTTCTTTCCCCTGGCAGGCAGTGGAGAAAAGAGCTTCCTGAAGTAAGCTTTCCAGCGGAGCGCCTATAACCCAGGGTTCAACCCTGCTGTGAAACCGCATGGCGTAAGGCAATCCGGTTTTCTGAACAGAGAATCCCATGGCTTCATCCAGGCACAAAACAAAATCAGCATTGAACTTCCTGAAAGCCCACTTTATAGCTAACGGGGAAATCTTTCTTCTAAGCAGCCCCACAAGACGCAGCGGGAACAGGCGAGATGTCCCATCTGACCGGCCGATGCCCAACCCAAGATACAGCACTTCCTCCATCTTGTGAATTCCCGGCCTGGCACAGTTTATAACATACATGGATTCGTGTCGGTCTTCGAGCAGGTCAAGAGTAGTATTCCATCCTCCGGAATAGCCAGGTATCGTTGCTGACGAAGCAATAAGAATCCTCATTCAGAATTTCTCCTCTCGAATCATCCCAACGTATTTCTTAACGAATCTAACGGATTATTCGATTCAAACGGTTAAATGTAAAAAAGTAATGCATCCAACCCTGGTTCTGTCAGCGTACGGTCTTCACTATACGAAGGGTATTGAAGTGATTACCACACTCCGCCACCAGAATGTAAACGCCCGGTGGAATAATTCCGACTTCTCCGCTCATAGTGAAATCCATGTATAGAGAGCTTTCTGAACCAGTCTCGAAGAACTTTTTCAACATCAACCTTCCCGTGAGGTCGTAAAGCGATATTGAGAGTTCGCCGGCGCCAGAAGGCAGGCCTTCCACGCAAACTGTGAGGACAGAACCGGAAAGAGGGTTAGGCGCTGTCAGGGTAAGAAGATCAACTGGAAAACACGCGTTCTGTTCGATTGCGGTCGGAGACCAGTTCACCTGGAGGGAATGGCTGCCCTCCGCGAGACCTGAGATGTCGATAAATATCCTGCCCCCGGGTCTCAGTTCCCAATCCGCGATATAGCCGTCGAGGGTTACAACAGGATTGATGACGGAGTCCGGTAACAGGACCACAGCGGTTTGCCCGGCAGGCGTGGCTCCGCTGAAATTCATTTCGATGAAGTTGTCCAACAGATGAATAGCGGTCACGTCTATATTCCAGCAGGTCTCCAGAAACTCACCGTACTCGATGGGAAACAACCATCCAAAATTGGGGTAGTCCTGCTCCATCGAAGTACATATACTGTCCATTCTGTCGTAGGGGAGCGGATAAAGAGATGGTTCCAACATACTTATGGGGTGAGACCCCAACAGACAGTGCTTGCCTCTTTCCAGAACCGTGGAAAGGTATTCGTAGGGATACATGCTGTTGTAGTCACCCCACCAGACCGTATTTGTTCCCCACAATCTTCCCTCTGGAGTCTCATATCTGGAAATGTACTGGTCGATAAAACGCTCCCCTCCCATATAATCAGGCCATCTTACTCCGTTACAGTAGAACTCGAACCCATGCGCTATTGTTGCCCTGAGGCCACTCAATGAAGTTCTATGGCCGGGATATCTGATGACCCTGACCATGTTCGTGTCAAGTTCCATTGCATCGATATCAAGCATAGCCATACGGAACCGCTCCATATGTTCCAGTTGCTCGTAGGTGATGAATTCGTGAAACTCGCCGAAGGAAGAGTCAGCATTCGGGGTGTGATGATAGCCGTGACTGCCCATGTTCACACGGTCCGCCCATGGATACAAATCCTCCTGTATCCCCAGCAGCCAATCCAGGTACTCCGGTGGGGCAAGAGTGGATATTCTCCAGGTGCAATGCCAGTGCGACCAGCTTTCTTCCCAGCCCGGCTCGAACCAGACGGAATCCCTGTTGGTGGTCAGTATACCGTCAGGCAGGATGAGCCAGTTGTATTTCATCGCAGGATGTTCGTCAAGGAGCTGTATCATCTGAGCTGATACCCGCTCCCCCCCGGAGGAGGTTGTTGAAAAGCCCCAGAGGTCGCCCTGGTCGGGATGGATGAAAGGAATCTCGTCCATTATCCACGACGCAGTTCGCTCGAAGCCATCGGGGTGAGCGGAGATGAACGCAGCTGTCTCCGAGCTCCCGATTACGCAGGCAGCAAAGAAAGTACCTCCGCTATCCCTGGGCATTATCGAGCAGAGATTCGGACCCAGGCAGTTTTCCCGCGGAGGTTCAACATCGTAGAGTCTCAATGAAAGGTAACTGTCGATGTCGTAGTCGGGAGCGGCATTCAGGGCGAAGATGGCCTTGGAAGGATTAGGGAAAATCCACATCAGGTCGGGTAGAGGATAACCTCCGGAAATGGTAACGATCTGGTCTCCTGATATCCTGTATACACCATCGAAGCCGTGTATGTCAACGATACGTTCTTCCTGTGCGGTCTGGTTGCCAAAGATGGCATATTCATAATTGTCTACGTAAAAATCAACCTCGAGAGGGGAAGTCAGTTCCACGTTTTCTGAGGCAATTGCACTGATAATAATCTCAAGCCCCCGCCCTGCAAGCGTATAAGTGATGGTAAGGTTCACCGGTATAGTCTCTTGCGTGGAGAGGTCTATCATATTGATGCACTCGAAGATAGCACATGTGTCACCGTAGCAGGTAATACTTCCGTTACTCGGCATGAAGGAGCCTGTCTGAATCCCTGCGAACTGCTTATCCCCGGTAAGGTTCTGTCCCGTGGTGTAGTCATAGAGCTCCAGTAATGACCCCGCCCTCGCCCTGCTTGTTATCGGAGTGACCACTACCCTGAGCATACCATTGTCGAGAGTATCCGGAGCAGTATCCGGGAGATTGAACTGAGCAGAAAGAATGATAGAAAGAGCAATAATTGAAAACATGATACCCCTTCTTTGATTAAACAAACATCATAAAACACTAGTATGTTTTACGATAAAGTATAATGAGGTTATTCGTAGATTACAATGATGTATGGACGGCTGATACGATCGAACCCCGGATAGACAGTGGATATCCATTTTTTCGTGTATATACGGATTTCCCCTTTGAGCATTTTGTCTGGATCCCTCATTGCTGCATGTGAAGCGAAGAATTAGATTAATTATGCTCAAGGTCGTTATACTTCTTCATGCGAAAGGATATTTTTGAAACAAATTGCGATTATTATTCCCTGCCTCAATGAAGAACTTACAGTTGCCAGGGTTATCAGTGATTTTCAAAGAATTCTTCCCGATGCAGACATATATGTAATAGACAACAATTCAACCGATTCTACTGCTTCCATTGCGCTCGAAAACGGAGCAACTGTCATAACCGAAAAGCAGCAGGGTAAAGGAATTGCTGTACGGAAAGCTTTCCGGAAGATAGAAGCGGACATCTACATCCTTATAGATGGAGACGACACATATCCTGTCGAGGATGTAAACTCCCTCCTTGCCCCGATTTTTGACGATACCGCGGATATTGTTGTCGGTTCAAGGCTCAGCAGTAAGTCGAATAGCTCTTTCCGCCTTCGGAACAAACTGGGCAACATGTTTTTCCGGTTATCCATTAACGTTTTTTTCAAAGCTAGTCTTACCGACATACTCTCCGGATACAGAGTCATGACCCGAGATTTTGTTAAGAGGATGCCGATACTCGCCAGGGGATTCGAAATCGAGACGGAACTTACTATAATGGCTCTGAACAGGGGTTTCAGAATTGTCGAGGTTCCTGTTGATCTTCAACCGAGGCCTTTCAACAGCATTTCAAAAATTCACGTTCTTAGCGACGGATTCAGAATTCTCCGCGAGATAATTTCCCTGTTCTGCTACTACAAACCGCTCTCGTTCTTCGGAAGTCTTGGATTTGTTACATTGATAGCTTCCCTGCTTACCTGGATTTTGCCTGAAGCAGAGGTTTCTTCCAGTGCTTTTGCTCCGATACTTTCCATAGGACTGGCCCTCGCAGGATTGCTTTCAATCTCAGTTGGAGGAATACTGCATGTAACGACCAGGCGTTTCCAGGAACTTGATCATAGATTGGATTTACTGAATGATGAAGTTACCACAGCCAACTGACACAGCGCAAACAAGAGTTTTTGCCTCAATTCTACTATTCTTGATACCCTTTTCCATATATATCGCTGGTTTCAGGTATATAGGGTCCGGAGATACGGTAGCTTCGGAGCTTCTCGCGGTGAGCCTTGTGAGAGAAGGAAATTTCGATTTCAATGAATTCTTCGATGAAGGTGAGAAAATGCCCTATGCCTTCACCTTCTCGGGGGATAGAATAGTCAATCTTTATACAGTTATCCCGGGGATGATGCACGTCCCCGTCTTTTTCGCAGCAAACATCGTTGGAATAGACCTGGAAGAGAATCTTTTAAAATTAAATAAGATATCATTGTCCTTCTTTGCTTCCATCTCGGTTGTACTGATGTTCTACATACTCCTCGGTTTGGGATTCAGTATTCGCAGATCGTTCTTCCTCTGCCTTGTCTATGCTTTCGGAACACTCGTCTGGAGTCAGGCGGCCAGGGGAACCTGGCAGCACGGTCCCTCAATACTATTTTTGTGCAGTGCGATTCTTTTGATGCAGAGTGATAAAAAAAGTGTATTTGCATGGGCAGGATTTTTTCTTAGCCTCATATGCGTGAACAGACCAGCTAATGTATTTATCGTTCTGCCTATTTATATCTATATCCTGGTCCACAAGAGGGACAGGTTCTTCGCTGTTGTTCTTACAAGCCTTATTCCGCTTGCGTTTCTTGCCTGGTATTCAATTGAATACTGGGGCTCAATTCTTTCTCTCGGACAGGGGCAGAACAGTAAATTTACCGGCAATCCGTTACTTGGGATTCCCGGTATGCTTATTTCTCCTGCACGCGGGTTACTGGTATTCAGTTCCGTATTTGTATTCTCCATTATCTATATGGTACGCGATGTTTTCAGAAAGGGCGGCGATGTATTCGACCGGTACTTAACTGCCGGTTTCATACTCACTCTCATATGCTATTCATTCTGGGAAAGATGGTCCGGGGGACACTGCTTTGGTTACCGATACCTTACCGAATTCATACCTATTCTGACTATCTTCCTCGCAAAAAGCTGGGATAGGTATATTGCACCAAGGCGTTGTATTAAAGTGATATTCATAATCATGTTCGCCGCATCAGTTTACATCAATTTTCTTGGGGCTATTGTTTTTCCATCTGGTTTTGATCACATTCCCAACGACGTCGATTTTCACCCCGAACGACTCTGGCATGTATATGACACTGAAATAGTCAGATGTCACAATCTTCTGGTAGATCGTATTGCTTCGTATTTTTGAGATGTTTACGTTCTCTTCGCTCAACGCATGTTCTGATGGAACTTTCTCATTGATGGTCTGGTGGTTCTCTTGAGAATAGGTATCGATGTTTCTCCTCTTTACATGAACGTATCCGGTATATCCAACTACGTCAGTAACTTGCTGCAGGGTCTCGCTGTTGTCGGTGATGAACACACTTTCATCCTTTACACCAACAGACCGGTAGATATTGAACCTCAACTCCCTGACCATTTTTCTGTACGGCTGGTGCGCCTGCCATTCCCAAGATTCCAGGCCTGGTTCCAGCTTGGGCTTCCCTTCAGGTTCCATCGAGATGGTGTTGATCTTTTTCTTGGTCCGTTTCACAGACTTCCGTTGCTTTCTTCAATTCCGTCTGTTCTTACAATTCATGACCTTTCCGGTCTTGTCCTTAAGGATTACCATCTCCGCAGTGTGATAGCCCGCAACAGATTGATTCCCCTGTTCGTAAGAAAGACACAAAGGATCATAGCAGATTCGCATTTCACAAAAGACGAACTTGTCCGACTTTTTCCCCGTACGGAGAATATTGTCGATGTAGTTCCCCTGGCTCCCGCTCCGGGACTGTCCTGCGAACAGAATAAGGTTCTTCTGGAGAATGTCAGGCAGAGCCTTGGACTGCCGGACAGCTATATCCTTTTTCTGGGAACCCTTGAACCCCGGAAGAATCTCCCCAGGCTGCTGGAAGCCTACGCTTCCATCGCTCACAGGATCCCTCAGGATCTTGTCCTCGCCGGAAGGATGGGATGGATGTCCGCCCCCCTTTTAGAGATTCTCGAACGGGAGGATATCCGAGAAAGGGTTCATCTCACGGGTTACGTAGATGAAGCTCAGCTACCGGCACTCCTGACCATGGCCGACCTGATGGCATATCCTGCCCTGTACGAAGGTTTTGGATTACCGGTGGTAGAAGCAATGGCGTGTAACACACCTGTTCTTACTTCCTCCGTATCTTCTCTTCCAGAGGCTGCTGGAGGTGCAGCTCTGTTGGCTGATCCTTCCAGCGTGGAGGACATCGCTGAAAAACTTCTGGAACTTGCTAAAGACCCCGGACTCAGGGCCATGCTGGCCGAGAAAGGTCTTGTAAGGGTTTCTAAACTCTCCTGGGAACGGACTGCCCGGATGACATTGCAATCCTGCAAGCAAGCCTTTAGAGGGAGCTCAAGATGAATGCTGCATTCTATAGTTTCCTGCCCTCTGGTGGTGCAGTCCGTGTTGCCGGAAACCAGCTCTACCACCTGAGAGATCGCTTCAAATGGCGCGCTTACCTCCCGGAGGGCGGAGTACCCCTTCTTCCGGAAGCCGATGTTTCTATAGCTTCTTACAACTTCCCAGCGGGACAGCCTCTCCGGGGTATTGCCCGGATCGCTGCCCCTTTACTTCTCTGGAGAAAATCCTTTGTCTACAGAAAACTCTGTGAAAGGATAGCGAGAGATGTCTCTACGGATGGTTCGGAAGCTCTGCTGGCTCACTCATCGCTAATAATAGCTTCTCCTCCTATTCTTTCTTTTCCTGGTCCCCCATCGGTTTACTACTGTCATGAGTACCCACGTTACATTTATGAAAAGGGGCTCTATAAAACAGGTTCCGCTGTTACCGACCTGCTTATAGCACCTCTTCTTGCCTGGGAGAAGAAGGTGGATAGGCAGGCAGCTCAAGCGGCTACAATTCTGGCAACCAACTCCCGCTTCATGTCGGAAAAACTCGGGACGGTTTATCATCGAAAAGCGGTGGTGGTTCGTCCAGGAGTTGATACCGAGATTTTCACTCCAGGTCATGAATCCGGTGGGAATTATGTTCTTACCGTAGGCGCGCTGTCGGAGTTCAAAAGACATCACATGGTAGTGGAAGCACTGGCTCTGATTCCAGAGAATCAGCGTCCAGCAATGGTGACCGCGGCAGACCGAGGGAAAGAAGGCTACGCCAGATACCTTTCTGCAATTGCGTCAAAACTGGAAGTAAACCTTACCGTGGAGAAACAGGTATCGAATAACAGGCTATTGGAACTCTACAGAAACGCGCTAGCGGTAGTCTGTCCCCAACGCAACGAACCCTACGGTCTGGTTCCGCTGGAAGCCATGGCCTGCGGAACGCCGGTTGTGGCTGTGAATCAGGGTGGGTTCAGGGAAAATGTAATAGATGGCGAGAACGGTCTGCTGATCCCGGTTGATGTTAACTCCATTGCGGAGGCAATCCAATATTTCTGCAGAAACCACCGGCATGCTTTGGAAATGGGAAAAACGGGCAGGGAGTTCGTTATATCGCACCGTTCGAGCCGAGTTGAGGCAGAATCTATAGCAGATCTGATGGAAAAGGCTTCCAGAAAGAACTGAGTTGATTTAGCTGCCTGCTTACCCGATGAAGTGAAGTTTCCTGAAGTAATTTTCAATATCCATCAACTATCTCTTTTCGGTCAATGGAGTCCCTCCGGGAACCCTCCTGCCCGGCCTTTCAGTCCGTCCTGAACCGCTTTCCAGAGCCACAGGGTCAGCCGAAAACCGTTTTTCACAGGATATATGAACGTTTTGATGGCGGAAACCGCCAGATAGTACGAAGTGAAAGCCGCCAACTCCACTTTTGAGAGTTCCTCTCTGGCCAACAGATATCGGTTTCGGTGGGTGAAGTATATGGAGATTGGCGACATCCTGCCTCCGGCTGTAGCCGATACATAGTGAAGTACCTCTCCTCCTGGATGAAGAAAGATACGTTTCCCCATGCGAAGGCAGTTAAGACTCATCAGGCTATCTTCGTAATAAAGGAAAAAATCCTCTCTAAAGCCTCCCAGCTGCCTGTAAAGAGATGAGCGCATCATCATTGCGCAACCACTGGCGAAACCGGTCTCCTCCGGTTGAGAGGGAAGGCTGTTTCTGGTGGGGTAAATGTCCTGGCGGAAAAGCATGCGCAGTCTGCTCAGACTCCCTCCTGCGCTCCAGACCAGATCGGGCCTGTCAGCGTAGAAGATAGGAGGAGTAACAATACCAACATCAGGCCGCTCCTGCAGGAATTCCACCAGAAGCCGCACTGTATTGGGAGTCACGGTTGTATCGTTGTTAAGAACGAAAGTCCAGGGAATCTCTTTGTCATCGAAGAGAGAGAAAGCCCTGTTGTTGCCGCCGGCGAATCCGAGGTTTTCTCCGGTCCTGCAAAAGTTTATCCCTGGTACTTTTTCGACCCAGTCAGGTACTCCCGATTCAGAGCCGTTGTCAACCAGCATCGGTATTACCTGAACGTCTCGGGAGCGAATAATAGAATTCACACACTGCCTGGTGAGCTCCCACTGATCCAGGTTTACCAGCAACACAGCTACTTTTTCCAAGCCATTACCTCCAGATCGCAATATAAGCACAGGTATTCCCCTGACAAAGCTCATCCACAGGTTCGGACAGATTGGAGGAAACTCTTTTCCTTTTAAAACAGTCTTTAAATGCATATAGTATTGTGTTGTTTTAGTGGAATTCTGGTTCCCCGTAGCAATGGGAAAGCTTTCTTTTCCTTACGGGAAAAATTTTATGAACGAATGTCTGAAGGGGATTTCTTGAGTAAAGTTCTGAATTGGCTGGGATCCGCCAAGACCAAGGGGGCTGGATTTTCATTTCTTTCCCTGGGAAATATGCTGATAGCCTTTATAACGTATCTCCGATTTGCTGAAATAGCCCGGATATTCGGCACAACCTGGCAAACAGATGCGGTTTCCATCGCTATGGTTATTCCTCTACTGCTTCAGCAGCTTATCTCAACAGCGTTCAGCTCGGCATTCATGCCAATATACTCCAGGGTAAGACTTAACCAGGGCAATGACGCAGCCAACAGGCTGATCAGCAGGATAATTAACTGGATGTCCCTCACAGGAGTGGTTTTTATCGGGCTGGTTTTGGCCTCCGGCTCTCTGGCGATCCGTATCGTAGGACCCGGAATTGAACCCTCTACAACAATACTCGCTACAAAATTACTCTGGGTTTTTCTCCCCCTGATTTTCCTGAACGCTATTGAAGGAGTGCTTCAGAATTTTCTTAACTACGGAAAAAGGTATGGTCTGGTTAGTTTCGTCAGGGTACTCCAGATCCTTGTCTCTTATCTGGTCATCATCTGCGGTCATGGAAAATTCGGCGTTATGATAATTCCAGTATCGGGTCTTATCGGTGCCTTTGTTTCCTTCTTCGTGTGCGCTTTAATAACCTTCCGGCTCAACTTAAGGCTTCGTCTTGTCCTTGACCCGGGAAACAGGGATTTCAAGGAACTGGTTAGGCTGGCTGTTCCTATCATCATCGGTACCCTGACCGGGTTCCTTGGCCCTGTGGCCGACAAGGCTCTGGCTTCGTTCCTCAGAGCAAGTTCAGTGACTGCAATAGACTATGCCTCAAGAATAAAGAACCTTATTCGAATGGTTCTCATACAGCCGGTTCTTATACTTTCAGCGGTTTCATTCTCAAGAATTGCCGCGGAGAAAAACCTTACCAAGCTAAAGGGCGAAATAGCAAGCTTTATAAAGTACATTTCCTACTATACGGTCCCTGCTTCCGGAATTCTTATGGTTCTTTCGGTACCTCTGATATCCATCCTCTTTCAGAGGGGCAATTTCGGCCCTGAAGAGTCACGGCGTATTGGTTACACCCTTGCATTCTACTCTCCATGGTTTGCCCAGTTAGGGATAGGGCGAATAGTAGACAGGGCCTTCTACTCTCTGAAAGAAACAATTACCCCGGTAGTGCTCGGTATCTGGTGTGTACTGGCGAACATTCTATTGAATGTCATTCTACTTCAACCTCTTGGAATATATGGACTTGCCCTTGCCACTACGCTGACTTCCGGAGCCAAAACCCTGTTTCTTATGTATTTCCTCAGGAAAAAACTCGGGGGAATTAACGGTTCGGATTTCGTTCCCGAATATCTGAAATTCTTATTTTCCGCTGCTGTAATGATAGGATATCTTCTTCTGTCCAGCCGGCTGTTTCCTGTAGACCTGAATACGGCTCTCTCCGAAAGGATCTTCAAACTCTCGCTCAGTATCGTGCCGGGAATAATTATCTACGTTGCAATCACAGCTCTTGTCGGTTCAAAGACTTTCGGTATTTACCTTGATATGGTTAAGCGTATACTTTTATCCGGGAAAAAGAAGTTACACGGTTCATGATTCTCCGTCAACATTCTCATTGAAAAGGCTTTGTTACATTTCGAATCGTTTCAGATTCATTCCTGCTCTGTATTGCATTTCCAAAATTCGCATCCTGCGAGAATCAGTAACAAACCTGAGATTATCCAGAATTGCGCGTTTACAGCCGGTATACGAATTGTATTATCAATAAACTGATGAATCATGAAACTGAATATTCCCGCTGCAAGGGCTACAGCAAGGATTCCTCCTCCATTCCGTAACGCCCTGATAAACGCGGCAAGAATTGCCCCGAACATCAGAAGAATGGAAACCAGGGATATGATTCCCCCTTTCACAGCCTGATTGAGAAAAAGACTGTTCAGTCCTCCAAATTCTAGAATCGTTTCCGTACTGACGCAGTGTCTTACTTCCCAGAAACTGTATATCAGTGTTCGTCCCGAGTAGAATTCCCTGGCTCCCCATCCTATACCTGTAACCGGATATTCTGAAATCTGATTAAGAAACCCCTTGTACGAAACATATCTATGAAGGATAGTAGGCTGGTTTAGATTTGCCTTCGGGTTCAAGAAGAAGGACATCTGTCTTTCGAATGTATCCGCGTTTCTTGCAAGGATGATTACCATCAGAACCCCCAGAATTATTGGTATCCATACTTTTGATCTGAAAATGTAGAACAGAGTTATTCCGCATCCGATGAAAGTACAGATCAGCCCCCCCCTTGAGAAAGTGTACAGAACACTGACCACACCAAGAATGACTGCGGTGGCTGCGGTGATTCTCCATTTTACTTTCTTCTCTCTGAAGAACATAGCAATTGAAAGAGGTATAGAGAGTTCAAGGTAACCAGCGAATGCATTGGGGTTGCCCAGGAACAGGCTGGAAACCCTTCCTCGATACACATATCCAAGACTCATATCTACTCTCGAAAAACCTTTGATTAAGATATACTGCAATACAGCAATAGTTGCGGCTACAAGAAGAGTCAGCATCACAGCCCTCAGCAGCTGATTGAATTTGTTTTCGGTCGTGCAGAGAGACGGAATGATCACGGCAATAGGAAAAAACAAAAAGATACTACTGCCATCCCGGATAGCATTCCATGCATGCTGCCCTTGTAAATGGACCGAGATGAATACACTAATCGCCTGAATAAATATCGCTATCAAAAGATAGAAGAGGTAGCGGGACGGCACGAACAGGGGTTTGTTCCACAGTATCCTGTCACTGATGTAGAAGAATGTAAATGTTACCATAGCTATGGTCGCAATGGCCGGATTGAACTCTCCCGTTGGGATTGTGCTGCCGCCTGCCAGGAAAACCAAAGGTAAAAAAGGGAGCCAGAAAGCTGGTTTTGGTCTAACAAGAAGAACGATGATCAATGCAACTCCGGCGAGAAGCAGGTGGCGTATCATCGAGGGCAGATAAAAGAAACTGACGAAGTATAGCGCGGTAAGAAGGAGTACTACAACTACACCACGAAAACCGAGCTTACATTCCGTAATATCATTCAGGTCAGGGGAAAGAATTCTCACATGTTTCTCCCCGGTTCTAAGCAGATTGAGTGATATAGATTACTTCCCGTCCGCCCCGAAAAGGGCTTCAAAATCGTTACCTGGCTTTTCTTTTGTTGAGTCCGTTCCGGGCAGGGAGTCCGTGTTTTGGATAAACTCCTCGCAGTAGTTGTTGCTTTTTCTATCCCTGACGGTTTCGGTGGTTAGCGATCGGCACCTGTCCGTATTGGAATTGTAAAGAGCACAGTTGATACATGAGTGAAGATATTCGTTGCAGTTTTCACAGATGGTTTTGAAACCAACCGCTCTTCCATCGTATATATGTCCGCACTTCTTGCATATCATATCGAAAATTCTCCTGAATTCGTTTTTCAGTTCTCCCGCTCCAGTACACCAGGATCGAAGGTAATAACAGCTTGTAAGATAACCAATGCTTGTTTTTTGGAAAGAGTTACACAAATTCCTGTCAGAGGAGCTTTCCTATCACATCTGAATAGCCGGTTTTCCCGGAAAGGCCGTCGAAGAAACCCCGCCATATACACGGAACCAGTTCAGACCCCTCCCAGAGGAGGAATTTCATTGACAACACCAGCAAAACGGCACTCTTGTAGAAAAGGAATACAGATCTCGTCAGTGGCGAGAGCATATCGCGCGCAAGTACAATCCTGTTACGTTCGGAAAAGTATATAGCGACTTTTGAAAGCTCTCCGCCGCTTCCCGAAGCTACACTGTGAAGAACCGTCTCGGAAGGAAGAACGTCAATGGAATAACCCTGTTCGATAACCTTACGGCACAGATCGGCATCCTCATAGTACATGAAGAAGTCCTTTCTGAAACCACCAATTTTTCTGAAAAGATCTGTCCTTATCATCAGGGCACATCCTGAAACAAAATCTACCCTTATGCCCTCTTCGGGACCGTACTTCTTTTCGGGAAAGTCCACCTGCTCGAAACGCATTTTCCATTTGATGAGTTTTCCGCCTGCGCTCCAGAGTTTATCCGGATCCGATTTCCAGTATATGGCAGGAGCTACTATACCGGATTCATCATTCATACTCAGATAATCTGCCAGATTGCGAACCGTTTCCGGAAGGACTTCGGCGTCGTTGTTCAGAAAAAAAGTGAACTCCGCTTCATCATCAAGTGACATACTGAATCCCGCGTTGTTCCCCCCCGCAAAGCCTGTATTATCTTCCATACGCACGAACCTGAGGTCGCTTCTGCGGGTCACCCACGCCGGTACCGGTCCGGGAGAACAGTTATCCACAAGAGTTATACTGATATTAATACCCTCGGAGCGTTCGAGAGAATCAACACAGTTTTTCGTAAGCTCCCACTGTCCGTAATTAACCAGAATGACTGATACACGCATGGAGAAAAGCCTCCGGTTTCCTGAGAAGATTAATCCTGTTAGTTTATGTTGGAATATATAATATCCTGAAAGAAGTTATGCTGGCAAACAGCCGATGGGGGAATTTACCGATGACTATTCCAGACAGGCCTGAAGGAAAGATAAAACTGTCTGTGTTTCACAACCTTCCTTCAGGTGGAGGAAACAACGCTGCCGGAACGATGATTCGGGGCATCTCGAACAGATTTTCACTTACCATGCACTTTCCAAAAGGCTCCTCGGCTATTTCGGTACCTGAAAGCGTACACTCACGGGAATGGCCTTTTAATTACTCCGGGCGGATTTCTGGCATCAGAAGGCTTGCCGCTCCCTTTGTGCTCCCAGCCAGACTAAAGGCTCTTGACCAATTGTGCAGGAGAATTGCTGAAGAAATCAATCGGTCTTCCGACCTTACTCTGGTATACAACTCTATGTACATAGCTGCGCCTCCATTACTTAAATACCTGAAAATACCATCTATATACTTCTGCTACGAATATCCCCGACACCTGTACGAACCGACTCTCGTAAAAAGAACCCGCGGCGGTATTCATCACTTTTTACTAGGATATCTGAGAAAACTTGAAAGAAAAATGGATATGACCGCCGCGCTGAGCGCGGATAATGTTGTAACTCTTTCAAACTGGATGAAAAAGCGCTTGTACTATATCTACGGTATTGACTCTTCGGTAGTAAGACCAGGTATTGATACAGAATTCTTCCGGGCTGACGAGACCGTGGATAAGAAACGGCTGGTACTCAGTATAGGAGCCTTATGGCCTTTTAAGGGTCATGAGATGGCAATCGAAACAATCTCAAGGATCAAGCTGGAAAAAAGGCCCTCCCTTGTTATTGTAGCAGACAGAGAATTCCCCGGTTACGGAGCTGAACTTGAAAGATCAGCTGCCAAGCTCGGAGTAGATCTGAGCGTGAGAAGGGGAATCTCAAATGAGAAACTAAGAACTCTTTACAGCACAGCTAAAGCGGTCCTCTGCTGCCAGCACAATGAACCTTACGGCCTGGTGCCTCTTGAAGCCATGTCATGCGGTATACCTGTTGTCGCGGTAAAAGAAGGAGGGTTCATCGATAATCTGAGGAACGGTGAAAATGGATTACTTGTGAAGAGGGACTCGGCTGAAATGGCCGGGGCACTGGATAGAATACTGGCTGACAATCATCTCAGGGAAAAGCTGATTACCGGTGGCAGGGAGTTCGTAATCCGGGAAAGATCGGCATCGGAAGCCGCTTCCAGACTTCATAAAATCCTCATCGATGCTCTTAAGAAGTAGTTGTATATGAACGAGGATTATTCGCTTCGATACTCATATACCGATTTCCCTTAGCATTTCCCTGGTCTCTTTCCAAACTCTTTCCAGGTTGAGAGATGTCATGCACTCGGCTGCTTCGCAATCATCTATCCCTCTGTCAGGATGACACGGACTGCAGTCAACGAAATCGGAAACCAGGCAACGCTGTAACGGCTTGTGAGGATACACCCCTATTCGCAGGGGATCGGTGGGTCCAAAGAGAGTGAGAGTAGGGGTGGAGACCAGACCCGCAATATGCATAAGACTGCTATCGTTGGTTATTTGCATTCTGCATCCTGCAAGGACTGTGGCTACCTCTACAAGAGAAGTTTTACCAACGAGATCCGTTGAAGTGTCCGGGATTTTATCAAGAATATCTCCAAGGACGTACCTGTCTTCTCTGCTTCCCAGGACGACTGTTCTGATTCCTTCTTTGTGGAGCAGATAGATCAGTTCACTGAATCTGTTCGAAGGCCATCTTTTTTTATTCGTGTTCCTTATACTGGATCTTCCGCCTCCAGGGCTGATTGCCACGGGTCTCGATCCTATGAGGGAGGATATCGGGCTGGAAACAGAGTTCTCCGGAAGGTCGATTCGCGGTTCAGGAAGGGGTTCGCTTCCATCCCAGCCGAATAGCCTTGCATATCGTTCAGCATCGTGTTCCGGCTGACCGGTTTCAAAAGGTACTATCCTTGTGAGTCCCATTCTCTTTTTTCCCTGACCTGTTCTTTCGCGTATTCCGGTGGCAAACAGAAAGAGCCTCAATGGAAGCACCCTGTGAAGCAGATATGCCCGGGTATACTTTGTCTTCCTGAGATGAATAACCAGGGAGAGCAACGGAAAGAGTCTGCGACGATCTGTCAGAATCCTTTCATCAACTGGAATGATCCTGTCTACCGGTGCGGAGCATTCCGCAAGAGGAGCGACGATCCTGCCTGTAAGAAGATGTATCTCGGCTGACGGATGCTGTTTCCTTAACAGCTCAAGAGAGGGGAGAGACATTACTAAATCGCCGATTGCATATAGTTTGATAACCAGGATACGTTCCATGCTTCTCTCAGCGAATCTGGAACTGCTATCCGTTCCCTGGCTCAAAGAAAAAATCCTTTCTTTAAATGTCCTGAAGCGGCTTTCTGACGGTAGCGACAATACCGGGAGCAGGCATACCCTGTCAACAATGCGACTGACATCAATGATAAACAGCAGGTATTCTTAATCCTGTACATGGTACCCCTGTGACAATTATCTTCTCCCAAACGGAATATTGCTTTTTCAACGGGAACAGTATATGCGACTTCTATTTGATGCCAGTACCCTCCGGAGACAAGCTGACGGAATCAGCAGATATTCTGTTGGGGTAATGAAAGCCTTCTCTGAACTTAGGCCAGACTGGAAACTTTCTGCCATCGTTAATCCGGAAGCTGCATCACAGGTAAAAGACTTGAACGTGGAGCCTGTCGAAATCAGCGAATCTTCCGAAGCGGATTGCTATCTGAACTTCTCAATTGCCGGACTATGCCCTTCAGTTCCTGAAATCATCACAATACATGACCTGATGGCTCTGAATCTTCCCGGCTACTTCGGAACAAGTATGCTCAAGAACCTGTTTGCAAAACTGATTTTCAAAAGCAGGATAAAAAAATCAATAGAGAACGCTTCGGCGATCTCCGTACCAACGAAGACTACTCTTTGCGATTTACAGAGTATGTTCACTGATTCCGGGAAAAAGGCTTTTGTTACAGGAGAGGGACAGAATCTTTTCTCCCGCGATGATACCGTTAACTCTGAAAGGAAGGATTACCTCCTCTACGTCGGGAACGCGAGAGCCTACAAGAACGTTACAAGGCTTATCGTGGCTTACTCAAGGCTGAAGGCTCTCAATCCCCGATTTCCCGAAATGAAGATGGTCGTCCGCAGGGACAGAGCATTCAAAGATTTCAAGCGTGATGTAGAGGACTGTTCCGCAAGGGACAGCATTACTATCCTCTCCCGCGTAAGCGATGACGACCTGAGGCAGCTGTATCGCCTATGCGCTGGTTTAGTAATGCCCTCTCTGAAGGAAGGCTTTGGTCTGCCCGCTCTCGAGGCCATGGCTGCAGGTTGCCCTGTCGTAGTCTCCTCGGGAACAGCCCTTGAGGAACTGGTCGGAGATGCCGGCATTCTTGTGAATCCTGAATCCGTTGAGGATATAATGCATGGAATGGCTTTGCTCACATCCCAGCCTGAACTCAGAAGCAGGCTTTCCGAAAGAGCTCTCGAAAGATCACAACACTATTCGTGGGAAAAAACCGCAG
>JAIORS010000088.1 GCA_021108005.1 Candidatus Aegiribacteria sp. | reverse complement strand
ACCCGTTTCAGGTGCAGGTATCGCTCGATACGGTCAGTGATGAAGCATATGAAAGATTACGGGGAATTCCAGGCGGTTTCACGAATGTCATAAAAGGTATAACAGCATTGAAGGAAGCCGGATACGGTAAAATATCCGTTGGGAGCGTTCTTACAAGAGATAACCTGGACGACCTGCCGGAACTGCAGCGATTCTCACTTGAGAACGGGTTCACTTATCGGGTTACCGCTTTCCAGTTTGAAGGTTTCAATGTTGATAATAATAAACTGAGATCGGATTATAGAACCGTGGAGTTTACACTTAAACTGAATGAGATCGTTTCCAGGCTTAAGAAAATGCCTATCAACAACACAAAAAAGTATCTGGATTCAATGAAATATTACTATACCCTTGATAAATATCATCCGCTTAACTGTATTGTTGGATATTACAAAATATTTATTTTACCGGATGGAGATGTTTCCCTTTGCAACATAATGCATAAGAACGCTGTAGCGGGGAATGTCAGAAAAAATTCTCTAAGGGAAATATGGTATAGTAACCGTGCAGATGAAATAAGGAAGAAAATAAAAGGAAAAGAATGCCCGTCCTGCTGGTTATCATGTTTCGCGGAAGATAATATCCGGTTTTCAGTGAAAGGATGTTTAAGTAATTTTGGATATTTTATCAGGAAAACCAAAAGAATATTTTTAAATGAAACAAAAAGATAAAAAAAACGATTCCGTTTCCGCAGAGAAGTATAGCGAGGAATGGATTCATGATACCTGGGGATGGGATACGCCCGAAGAATTCATAAGAACACAGGGGAGGAATCTCAGGCCTCGTGTTCTGAAAGCTATTGATCTGGCTGATCTCAGCGAGGGCATGAAAATTCTGGACATTGGCTGCGGAAGGGGGGAAGTTGTCCTGCATTGCGCGAGAATGGGAGTTTATTCTGTCGGGGTTGATTACAGCAAAGAGATTATCGAAATCGCCGATGCCGCCAGAGCTGTACATTCAGAACAGGAACAGGAACTCATGGTTTTCATCTGTGATGATGTTAAAAATCTGGAAACCCGGGATAAGTTCGACAGAATATTCATGCTGGATCTGGTTGAGCATCTTCATGACTGGGAGCTTCTTGAGTTGTTTGAATATTGTCATAAAGTCTTAGCGCCCGATGGATGCATCGTTATTCATACACTTCCAAACAGGTGGGTCTATGAAATTACATATCGAAGGCTGCTGAGATTATTCATGCCCTGGCTGCCCAAAAACCCGCGCAGTGAATTTGAAAAAGCAATCCATGTGAATGAAATGAGCATTGTTCATCTATCGAATATTCTCAGCGAAGGGGGTTTCAAATCGAGAGTGTGGCTTCAGGATCTGATAGTGGAGCAGGCAAAATGGCACAAAAAGCAACCCCTTTCGGATAAAAGAGGAAGGTTGTACAGCTGGCTGGCAAATCCGGTTATCGGACTGATGTATAAACTGATTGCCAGAACTCCACTGAAGGTTTTCATTGTGAATGAAATGTTTGCGGTTGGCTGGAAATTCGAAGGTGCCTTATCAGTTGAAATACCCTTCAGACTTACTGAATCTCTTGTTATCTGGTTACTTTCTAGAAGGGAGTTAATAAATGAAGTTCCGTTACAGGAAAAATTATTTCTCAGATAGCAAAGAAAAGTACGATGCTATTGATGACAATGATTTTGACATGATAAGTAAATTTCTTCCCCAATTATCAAATAATCCTACAATACTTGACTTGGGCTGTGGTTCTTGTTCAGTTAGTGAGCGCATAAGAAAAATTATACCAGGTTCATCGATTATTGGTATTGATATTTGCATGCCAATCCTGCAAAAGAGTTTCGAACCTTGTATACAGGGTGATGCAGCAATTTTACCATTTAAGGATGGATCCTTTGAACTTATTATTGCTGCAGCTGCCTTTCATCATTTCCCGAATATTGTAAAAACATTATCAGAATCATACAGATGTCTCGGGAATGGTGGAATATTGTTAGCGTATGAACCGAATAAATATCATCCACAGCGATCTGTAATGATGACGAGCCCACTTCGTCATTTCTTTTATAAAAGCGGCGACCATGCTATATCACCATTCAGTTTCAAAAGGCAATTTAAAAGCACAGGTTTTGATAATATTAAATATCATTATATTTCTTTTGGATATGAAACTGCAAGCAAACCAGCCAGATTTAACAATATTATACATAAAAGAATTTCATCTTCCCGTCTTAAATTCCTTTCAGTATTCACTGCTCCATGGTTCATAATAACAGGAGTGAAAAATCATAGAAGACGATAAAATAAGAGAGCCTGCAAAGAAATCATGGTTTTTCTTTTTGAGACTGGTATTCGCTGTGGGTTTGATGGGTTATTTAGTAATCTCTGTTGGTCTGAATTCACTCTGGGCAACATTTCTTAAAATCAATTTTTTATGGGGTATTCTTGCAGCTATCTGCAATCTTACTTTTTTTGTTCTGGGAGCGTTCAATATCTGGTTACTACTGCGTGTTATGCAGCCGATACCATTTACTGAATATGCAAGAAGTTACATATATGCGTTGTCAATAAATCTATTTGCACCGGGGCAACTTGGAGATGCCTCAATCGCATTGTTTCTGAAAAAACAGGGAATTCCTTTACGAAGAAGCGGGCTGGCTTACCTTATCGATAAAATCGTAACTGTATTTGTACTCTTTTGTATTGCATGGTATGGAGCACATATATTTCTGCCGGAAATCAATCCTGTTTGGTTTATTGTAATGCCTTTTGCAGGTTTGTCTGCTATTGTTTTTGCTATAGTAATTATCCAGAAAGTTCCATCTGATTTTAAATATGTTTTAAAAGCAAAACAATGGACTATATCAACATTAGATGAACTGAAAAGCGTTCGTGATAAATGGCACATTCTAATTCTCAATACATTTCTTACTATTGTAAAATGGCTTGTGATGTGTCTTTCCTATTATTGTGCATTCCGATCCTTCGGGCAATTCATACCCTGGCCCGAAATCGGCATTATTCCAGTTCTTTCAACACTGGTTGGTTACATTCCTGTTTCGGTGGGGGGTATTGGAACTGTTGAGTATTCTGCAGTATCTCTCTTTTCAATTATGGGTGTTGCTGAAACAATTGTTTTGAGTACATATTTGTTTTTGAGGTCATTGCAGTACATGCAAACAGGAGTGATGATGATTTTTACTCATAGAAATAAGAATTGAAAGTAATACAGAACTGAGAGATTGTTTTATCCCTTTAACT
>JAIORS010000087.1 GCA_021108005.1 Candidatus Aegiribacteria sp. | reverse complement strand
GAAGATACTGAGAGGCTTCGGGGTGTTCGTAGTCCTGCTTCTGATAGGCTCGGTCTCGGTCTTTGCAGACGATGTAATAGTGTATACCTGCTATCAGGGATTCAACTCAAGAGTTTATATCATGGACATGGACGGTACTGTTTTAGACTGGTTCCAGTACAATAACTACAGACTTTGCGACCTTGAACTGATAGATGATGAAGTACATATTGTTGATGCATTCGCCCCCAGATCTTTCATCCTCGATCTGGAAACTGGAGGCCTTGATCTCATCATAGATGACTGGTCTCTCTATTATTTCTACGACATCGCTTTCGACGGCAATTATCTCTACGTCACAGAATGGGATATGAACCGATACCTCCCGGACGGCACCAGGGATTCCTCAACAGGCTATGATGGCTATGTATATGGCTCCACTTATCTCAACGACAGGCTGTACACTCTTACTGAAGACAACCTGATCCAATGCTGGGACATATCTCAATGGCCTGACATGATACTGGAGCCAGCATCAATAATTACCCCGCCCACCCCTGATTGCCGGGGTCTCAGCCACGATGGTGAATACATCTGGACCGCTGAAAGTAAAGGTGAACAGATAGGCTTCATCTACTGTTTCAACACCGAAGGCACCATCATCACCCAGATCAACGAACCGGCCTACTCCGGCTGGGGCGTCTGCATCGCTCCGAATTACCCCGTAGTTTTACAGCGATACACCTGGGCCAGTATTAAGAGGAGCTACTGAGTACTTCTGAACCTGAGGCTTCTAATTGGAGACGAAAGACCATGGTCTTTCGTCTCTGTCTCCGTAGTCATCATTCTCCGGGGCGTAATGGAGGTCGCTCATTCCGTACGTCACTTCTGCTCTGAACGATGCGATTCGTTGTCCGCCGTGGAATGAGCCCTCGTAGAGGAATTCGATGTATCCTATGAAGTGGATCTGTCTCGCAAAGAAATCCGGATCATTTTCAACTATCCATTGAACGGCTGCTTCCTCGTCACTCCTCCAGGGAACATCAAGCTCTGCGTATTTCTGGAGCAGTATCTGGTACTCCTCCCGTTCAGAGTACGGAATACGTATCGTTCCTCTGAAATGTTTTCCCGGCTCCAGCATTTCCAGGTTGATCTGAGGTTCACCCGATTGAAGCATCTGCCATGTTGACCAGTGTACGGTGTCCGGAGAGTAGCGTACATAAACATCACCCTGGTAGGGTGTTGTTACCTGACCGTTGCCCAGTGTGATTTCTTCCATTTTCGGATTGATGCTTACGTGAACCGATATTGCGTAAGGTGACCGCCATGAAAGCCCCAGAGCCATGGGAACTGTATGTATCCATCCGTCACGCAGGGATGCTGGTTCGCCATCCCATCCCAGACCGTTTGCGGTGATTGATAGTACTTCAGGTTCTGACCAGGTGGCCATGGCTTTTGCGTCAGCACTATCCGTGAAGTCAATATCCAGTTCCTTGAACTCGATGATTGACGCAATAGCCGACGAGATAAACAGATTGAGCAGAACTGTCATTGCTATCGTACAGTAAATCTTCATAGTTTTCCAGCCTTACTATTTTTGTATCCGGTAGGCTGCCGGTTCTTCCGCCCGTTGAAAATCAAATGGAGTTTTCATTCCGGAAGCTGTTCTGGTTTGAGAATACTGATTTTTTCTGATAACAGCTTCTGTACAATCATACATTCACTGTTTCCATTTTATTTCATCTGAAAGAGATGGTGCAGTCAGATATTCTCAACAGCTGGAAATCATGAGAGATGGAAACGGGTTGTTCTGATCTTTCCTTGCAAGATCTAGTAAGTGGAAAGCTCTTTCCGCAAACTCCGTAAGGGAGTAGTTGATAAGAAAAATGCCGATGTTTGCGATTTTCACACCCTGCCATCCCCACCTGCCAAGAGAGTACTGCAGCAAATTACCACTGAGGTTGAGTCTTGCATTAGCATCATCGTCTCCGTGAAAGATCTCATATGAGTACTTCATCAGAGCAAACATGACACCGATCTCACCGGATTTGGAATTGAATATCCGGCAGAAATTTGCTCCGAGAACTTCCTCTGTGAATGTGCCGGCAGATATGTACTGGGGACTCAGCATACGGATATACGTCCCCCTGAAGCCGGATCCATGAATTATTACCCGAACTCTATTTCAGGAACATCGTCTTGCCATGGAATGTACTCCGCATCGGGTTCACATACCA
>JAIORS010000086.1 GCA_021108005.1 Candidatus Aegiribacteria sp. | reverse complement strand
TATACTGTGTGAGGGCTCAAATTGCGCTTTTAAATCGATATTGATTATACTGAAAAAAAAGTCTATTTTGAGCCGCTTTCCTGAAATAGCTATATAAGTTATGTATACGTAATTTATATATCACGAATACGTATTCGTTATGCTTTTAGTAAACGCAGACTTGTTGCAGTGTAATCAATATCTTTTCTTCAAAGATTTACAATTTGTTCTTTTTTAAAAGTTTGGAAGTTTAATGTGAGTAAAGAACTCAACTCGTCTTTGTGTTCAGTATGTGTTTTACTAAGGCATTCAGAAATACTTTTTTTGAATACTGTGAAATCTGAGTAATATTTTGAATATAAACACTTTTTCTTAACAAATTTCCATAAACGTTCTATTATGTTCAAATTGGGGGAATATGCAGGTAGATATAGCAATTCGATATCCAATAACTTGGCAAAATAAAAGACTATTTTGCATTTTTGATATCGCGCGTTATCCAAGACAAGAGTTATCGGAATATTAATATTGGAATATTTGCGGCTTATATCCCAAAGAAGTTCACAAAAACTGTATGCATTGATATATTTGTCATTGGTGATCATTATCAGTTCATGAGTAATAGCATTCAACGCACCTAAAACGTTGAAACGATTTCTGCCTGATGGGCTTTTGATAAACATTCTTGCGAAACACCAAATGAATCCTATGTAGGGGCTAAGGACAAAATGTGCCGCATCCACAAAAAATAAGATCCTTTTACCGGATTTGGCTTCCTCTAAGCGAGGTTCCAACTCTTTTTTTTTAAACGCTTCCTGTTTATCGGTGTCAGCCTTTGATGGAACAATGCCAACTTTTAAAAGCCGCATTCCAATGGATTTTAAAAATTTACGGGTTTGAGTCGGGCTTCGTTTTATTCCTGTTAGTTCCTCAATTTTGGCGATTGCTTCTTTTATGGTAGCTGGTGGATGTTCACGAAAATAATCTTCAATCGTATTTTTATGCTCTACAAGTTTGCTTTGTTGACGATAAAAATTTATCTCTTTTAATTTGTCTATTCCATCTTCAATATATGCTTGAAGATAATGTCTTAAAGTATTTGCGGATATGCCAGTAATTTGGCAAATTTGTTTATGAGGTAGATTTTGACTTTTTAGCAACAAAGCCTCCATTTTTCGTTGAACCCTTGGATGAGGATGATGATAGCGTTCATACATTAAAGCTTTGATTTCTTCATCACTGAAGTGGACTCGAATCATAATTTAGCTCCTGGATACTCGTTGATTAATAAATATCCAGACAAATATAGATTCATTGAAATAATTTGTCTATAGCTAAATGAAATTTTTTTGAAAAAAGCTCGAATTGAGGCCGTTTAAAGTATAATTGGAAGAATTGTTTGGTCTTTGGGGAAAGGGAAGAGACGCCCTGGAGTGA
>JAIORS010000085.1 GCA_021108005.1 Candidatus Aegiribacteria sp. | reverse complement strand
CGGTGCCGGGGTAGCTCAGTTGGTAGAGCAACGGACTGAAAATCCGTGTGTCGACAGTTCAATTCTGTCCCCCGGCACCATTTCTATTGAATCCCTCATCCCAATCTTTCCATACACTGCAACATGATATAGATTCTTGAATAAGTCCTCCAGTATTAATATTTCCCTTGACCAGAGTTTGAGTACAGGAGAGAACCGGTGAAAATATTTCAGATTATTAACGGCTTGCAGACCGGTGGAGCGGAAAAGCTGGTCATGGATCTTCACCGTGGATATCTGAACTGCGGAGAGGACTCAACCGTAATATCCCTTGAAGGATCCAACTCCGGATGGTCAGAAGAGGGATTGTACTCACTGGGGCTTTCCTCACCGTACGATCCCAGAGCGGTTACAAGGCTTACTGCAGTAACTGGAAAAACAGGGATGATCAGTGCCGATATTATTCATTCGCATTTGTTTCCCACACAGTTTTATACAGCTGTTTTTAAGAAAATATCCCATACGGATTGTATGTACATTACAACCGAACACAGTACCAGGAATCGCAGAAGGGGCACGCTCGCCGGCAGATTGATAGACAGGTGGCAGTATTCAGTTTACGACAGAATCTTCTGCGTCAGCCGGGGAGCGGAGGAGGAATTGTGCGGATGGATTCCCGAACTGGTTAATCGGACAGAGGTTATATACAACGGGATAGATCTGAATCGGTTCTGTGGTCCAGGAATTTCCAGAAGAGCTCCCCCCTTTACTATTGTATCAATCGGAAGCCTCAGAGAGAAGAAAAACTACACAAAGGCTATTGAAGCTTTCTCCATTCTTCGGGAAAGGGTTTCTTTTGATATCAGATACGTAATCGCTGGAGAGGGTGTTCTGGTGGATGTTCTTAAAGAGCAGGTGAAAGGGTTAGGGCTTGAATCGAATGTGAAGTTCCTGGGACACGTTGAGGACGTTGTGGGACTGCTGAACGATTCGGATATATTTTTCATGCCTTCCTCGTCGGAAGGATTCGGCATAGCCGCGGTTGAAGCTATGGCTTCCGGGCTCCCGGTTGTTGCTTCGGATATCCCCGGAATTGGAGAGATCGTAGGGAAGGATGAAAGATGCGGTCTGCTTGTCAGCCCCGAATCACCCGACCAAATGGCGGACGCTCTTCAATACCTTCTAAAGAACAGGGATCATGCGTACAAAATGGGAAGCGGCGGGCTGGTAAGAGCCGCCGATTTCAGCATAGAAAGAACGGTTGAGGAACATCTCCTTGCTTACAGAGATGTTCTGAATGAAGGAGTAGAATGAAAATAAGGCCGATGCAGAAAGATGATTATTCGTTCCTGGTCAGCCTTTGGAGTTCTTTCCCGGGGAATACAATGACAGGCGCTGACAGCATGGAGGATTTTGAGAGGTTTCTGGACAGGAACGCAGACTACTGTTTCACAGCTTTCATAGACGGCAACCTTATGGGGTCTGTAATGGCCGGTCACGATTCGAGAAGAGGGTACATTTATCATCTGGCGGTTGATGAGTCGCTTCAGGGAAAAGGAACCGGAACCGATCTCATGAACGCAGCGGAAAACGCGCTGAGAAATGCGGGAATAGAAAAGGCGCACCTGTTCATTTACACGGACAACCCCGCGATACGGTTCTACGAAAAGACCGGATGGCACAGACGCAGTGATATAGCTGTTATGAGCAAGGTTCTGATCGGTGACAAATATATGGGAACCCGCATAGAATAACAGAGAACTTCCTTTTCCACTAACCAGCTGTCATAATATGCACGTGAAGTCTTTTCTTCAGAAAGATTAGGGAGAAACAATAGAATGATGATTTCTCTTTTTGTAGCAGTTCTGGTTCTGCTTCAACCGGTAATCGAAATAACCGATATACAGGACAGACCTAACGACGCAGGGGACGGGCTTTATCTTTTCCTTGATATGCCCGATGATACAGAGGATTTCCTTTCATGCACTATCTACCGTAAGGAAGTAAGCCAGCCGGATAGCTGCTGGCGGCCTGTATCGGTTGAACTGATTCCAATCGTTGAAGAGTTCATTGTAGATGGATACGACCCCGATTACATTGTTGAACCGGGCCGGGAGTATATGTACAGGCCTGTTACAGTTACACTTTCGGGAGATACTCTTACCGGGGAAGCATTCATATCACAGATAGTTCCCAAAGGTGAATACTTCAAAACTGATGAAGTCTCGGTTCTGATAGCAGGAGCACTATTTATTCTTCTCATATTCTACTATTTTAAAAAAGCACAGAAAGGTCTGGAAATGTACCTCAGGCCCATAGCAGGGATTGAGGCAATCGATGAGGCTATCGGCAGGGCAACTGAAATGGGTAAACCCATTCTTTACGTTCCCGGCCTTTCTACGATTTCGGATGTCGCCACTATAGCAAGTCTTACCATTCTCGGCAGGGTTGCGAAGAAGATAGCCCAATATCAGACTCCTCTTATGGTTCCCAACTGCGATCCGATTGTGTACACTGTCGCTACTGAAGCTGTGAAGCAGGCCTACATGGAAGCGGGCAGGCCGGATGCTTACGATGAAGATTCAGTCTTCTTCATGACAACCAGCCAGTTCGCTTTTGTTGCCGGAGTCAACGGTATAATGATGCGAGAAAGGCCTGCAACCAATTTCTACCTTGGGATGTTCTGGGCCGAATCACTTCTTCTTGCCGAGACCGGTTCTCTCTCCGGAGCTATACAGATTGCAGGCACCGATGCCGTTACACAGCTTCCCTTCTTTATCACAACATGCGATTATACTCTTATAGGAGAGGAGCTATACGCGGCCAGCGCCTACCTCGGACGTGAACCCAGACAGCTTGGAGCTGTGAAAGGGCAGGATGCCTGCAAATCCATAGTCATGGTTCTTATCATCCTGGGTCTGATTCTTAATGCAATTTCCATGCTAACAGGTAACAGCAGTTTCATGTTTCTCAGGGAGATGCTGGTATCCGGGGGGGCTGGTTGATTTGTCCGATCTTCTGGTTCCTTTGTATAACCTGCCGTGTATGGAAGAACAGGATGGGTTACGGGTGAGGAAACCGTTACCTCACCAGTCACCAGGTGTATTGTCATTCATAGAAGACAATTTCAGCAGCGGCTGGAAGGCGGAGGCTACCGTAGGTTTTGGATCAGTGCCGCCTACAATTGTTACCGCTGTGGATAGAGCCTCCGGCAGGCTCGCCGGTTTCTGCTGCTGGGACTGTACTGCAAAGGGATTTTTGGGTCCGATAGGCGTTCATAATGACTTCCGCGGGAAAAGTGTCGGCAGGGCAGTTGTTTTATCTGCGTTGCGCAGTATGCTGGAAGCCGGATACGGTTACGCTATTGTTGGTGATGCCGGACCCGTTGAATTTTTCCAGAAGATCTGTGATGCCAGAGTTATCGAGGGCAGCACCCCCGGCATCTACTAGGGTCA
>JAIORS010000084.1 GCA_021108005.1 Candidatus Aegiribacteria sp. | reverse complement strand
ATTCTGACAGTATATTCAGCCTTACTCTGAAAGGAAACAATGAAAGTTTTCTATGCATCAACTTCCAGCGGTGTCCACCGTGCTGTCAACGATATTCTTGATGCCACGGACTGGAAGGAACTCCTTCCCAGAAATGAAGATATTCTTGTAAAGATCAATCTAACGTGGGATTATGTGCGTCCAGGAGTTGATACATCTCCCTGGGTCGTTGAAGCCTTCACCGAGAGGATCAAGGGCCATGTAGGGCGAATTTTCCTCGGTGAATCAAGCCAGATATTGGTAGATGCCACGAGGGCATACAGTATAACAAGAATGAAGGATGTCGCTGAAAGACAGGGCTTGATCTGGCACAATTTTTCCGATAACAGATGGATCCGGAAAGAAGCCGATGATCTCCGCTTCAGTATTCCCGAGATATGCACAAGAATGCCGGTTGTTTCAATTCCCGTTGTTAAAACCCATTACAGATCAGTTATCTCAGTGGCCATGAAGCACCTGTACGGTTGTCTTGATGACAACAGGCACAATTATCACTACAGGCTTGCCGATTACGTAGTAGCGGTGAATTCACAGATACCTGTTGTTCTTACACTGGCGGATGGAACCGTATCACTTGAAGGAAACGGACCTAAACCCGGTATTCCCAGGCAGACGGATTTTCTGGCCGCTTCAACGGACAGGATAGCCCTTGATTATTCCATTGCGGAAGTCATGGGCATCGATCCTCTCTCCGTGGAAACAACTGTCAAGGGCGACGGTGTAACGGGCTCGTACAACAATGTAGAGAACGTGTGCCTGCCTCCCCTTTCTCAGCGCCCGTCATTTTCATTCAGGAAAGCCGCTCCGAATTTCGTAGCAAAAGTCGAGAGAAAGATCAGGGGAAAGAAAGAACAGGAAGGCCCCGGAACCGATAGTCCTTTGATAGGCATTATGAAAATTGGCGCGAAGCGCTGGTACAATCTGGCATATTACCTTCTTGGCCAGAACAGGGAGGCAAAGCAATTCATGAAAAACAACGTCTACGGCCCGCAATGGATGGGCAAGCCCGAGGAACCGGTGTTATGAACCTTCTTGGACAGATATATATGGGGTTCGACGCCGTTCTGGGTCTATTCGGACGCAGAAGACCCGTGAACGTGATGGTTTCCATAACAGACAGATGCTGCAGCCGATGCACCTACTGCCAGATCCCTGAACAGGGCCGCCCCGACCTTACTACAGACCAGTGGAAAGATCTTTTCAGACAAATGGTCAAAGCAGGAACCCGCCGCATCGGTGTATGGGGTGGAGAACCCCTTATGCGAGATGACATCTCCGAGCTTTGCTCGTATGCCAGATCCCTTGGAATGTACGTCAGCCTTGATTCAAACGGTTACCTTGTCCCTTCCAGGATCGAGATACTGGATAACATAGACCATCTGGTTCTTGCCTACGACGGCCCTGAGGAAGCTCACGACCTAAACCGCGAGGGGGGCAGCCATGAAAAAGTTATCAGGGCAATGAAAACGGCTTCCGGCAAGGTCAGATTGTGGAGTATAACTGTCCTTACAAGGCATAATATGAACCATCTTGACCACATAATGAAAACAGCGGTCAGATACGGGTTCCAGACCACTTTTCAGACACTTCACCACAACGAAAAACTGGGCGGTGATACATCCGGCATGATGCCTTCGAACGAGGAATACGCAGGGGTCTACAAAAAGCTTCTTTCATTGAAGAAGAAAGGGGCTCCTATCGCTAATTCAACCAGATATCTAAAAAGCCTCATTGACTGGCCCGATTTCTCGATTACCAGGATGGAGGAGAGATTCCATGGCGTCCCTTGCAGAGCTGGAAAAATGTACTGCAACATCGATGCTGACGGAAAAGTATACCCCTGTTCCCTGCTTATAGGGCTCTACCCGGAGTCAATCAATGCCCTTGAAACCGGATTTCAGGAAGCTTTCAACAGGACAGCTCACCTTCCATGCCAGGCCTGCACCGCAAGCTGCTATACAGAATACAATTACCTGTACAGCCTCAGCCCCTCTGTAGCCCTTCAGTGGCACAATTCAGTGAAAAAAACCGATAGTATGATGAAGGAAAAAGCAAAACAATAACATACGGGAGAGTGTGATGTCAGCATTGCCTGAATATCGAACCAGAATTCTGCTGCAACGTGAAAATGTACCTCTTGTAAGTGGAGTATTCATGAAACCCGGTGAGGATATACCGCTGGATATTCCAGAAATGCCCATTTTCCTCAAGGCACAGATACCCGGGGCCACCAGCAGGAAGAGTCATGGTCTTGTCCGAAGGGTTGATACATACGAAGAGCTTGAGGAAAACCTGGATGTTCTTCTGTCTCCGGGAAAATGGGGACAGGCGGAGGGTGTCCTGATAACTGAAGGGCTCGATATCGAGACTGAGTATTACGCGGGTTGTATGCTTGACTTTGGAACCGGGGACAAACTCCCTGGAGGAGTACTCCTTTTCAGCACTGAGGGCGGTTCCGGCGTAGAAGAACGTTCGGGAAGCCTTCTAAAGTTGCGCTTTTCACTCCTTCACCCCCCTGTCACTGAGGAAATAGAGACGGAACTGAGAGAATTTAAAGACTTGAAGGAATGTAAAGCTGTTGCCGAATTCCTGGAAGGCATGATTAGTACCTATATAAGGTACAAACTCATCGTCTTGGAAGTCAATCCTTTAGGGTTGTTAAAAGATGGAACAGTTGCTGCTGTTGACTGCAGAGCTGAATTCGAAAATAACGCTGTAAGTAAGCGTGACAGAGAAATATTCTTCCCGCCTGAGATCGGTTCATCAAAAAACCTTACCAGACTCGAAGAAATCGTTGAGCTTATTAACCGGGATGATCCTTCAGGCACCGGTTTTTTCAGACAGAACAGGGAAATGCCTCCCGAAGATGCTCTCAGAGTGGCGACGAACCTCTGCGGAGGAGGCGGCAAGATGCTGTGGGAAATGACCACCGGTTCCAGAACGGATATTTTTACGATGAACGAATCCGATACCTCTGGAGGTCTTTCCGCCTTCAAGAGCTATCGGATACTAAGGGTCATACTTGCGCAAAAAGAAGCCCGGGTTCTTCTTCTCACAGGTTCGGGGATGGCTTTCCAGAACCAGCACCACCTTGCGGCTGCCGTATGGAAAGCTCTCAAGGAAAGCCCCTCTCCCCTTCCTTCGCTTCTAAGGTTCGGAGGAACAGATGAGGATAAAGCTCAGGCACTGTTCGAAGAAGTATCCGACAGCTTGCCTGTTCCGGTCAGAACTTACCCGCCGGAAGTATTCCCAAACGCCATGATTGATGATATCATGGAAATCGCATCGCTTGAAATTGAAACGGGTAACGAATATGTACCTCCTTCCGGCGAACCTGCTATTATCGTTGAAAGACCACCCGGAAAGATATATTTCTATCCGGAGAAATGGACGGGAGATGAATCACCTCCATCGGTAAAAGCATGTCCCACCGGATTCCTGCAGTGGCATAACGGTGAGCTTTGTACGGATCCCGATGCCAGATGCATTGGCTGTCTTATGTGCGAAACGGCTTCACTGATGGAAGGAACCTGTGAACTTGTAATTCATCTTGAAATGCCCGAGGAGGTAGACTGATGCCCGGAATAGTCAAATATCTCGCTGGAGTTGATACACCCGAAACGCTTGTATTCGGAATTACCGGAAGACAGGGTAAAAGCAAATCCCACCTGATGAGGAAGTTCGGAACACACATTATCGCAGGATGCACTCCGGGAAAGGGCGGACAGGAGGTTGACGGCGTTCCTGTTTTCAATTCAGCCGCTGAGGCGGTTCAGTCTTTCCCGCAGTTGAACACAGCGGTCTTCTTCGTACCTGCGGGAGCCGTTAAAAAAGCCGCGATGGATGCCATGGACGCGGGACTGAAGTTCCTTGTACTGACCGCTGACGGCGTTCCATCGCACGATGAGATCGTACTGAAGGAGTACACTTCAACGAAGGATTCCGTGTACCTTGGGCCGAATACTGTCGGGCTGCTCGATACTGAGGGCTATCTCTTCGGTCTGATAGGAGGAAGCGCTACATGGGCGAAGAAGAATTACAAACCGGGAAAAGTGGGCGTAATATCCCGCTCCGGTGGGCTTTCACAGCTTCTGGGAGCTTTCCACTGCAGACCGAACCTTCCGGGAATCCGGGAAGATGGTTCGTACGGCCCCCTCTGGGGCGAGGATTACCCCGGGCTGTCCGCAGTTGTCTGCGTTGGCGGAGACCCTGTTCCCGGTATATCGATGCTCGACGCTGCGGAAGCGTTCGAAAAGGATACTCGAACTGAAATTATCGCGGCTTACGGAGAAACCGGAACTACTCAGGAGAACGACCTTGCCGCCGCGGTTACCGACGGTAGAATAACGAAGCCTATAGTAATCTTTCTTGGTGGGAAATTCACAAAGGCAGGTGTAGCCCAGAGTCATGCGGGAGCGATGATCCGGAATGACAGTGAAACCTGGGAAGCAAAGAACAGAGCTCTTCTGAATGCGGGAATAACAGTCGTGGAACGGCCGGATGCCGTATTCGGCGCCATTCTGAGCGAATTGAACAGCTGAAAAACTGAGACTATGTTTGAACTCTCGTCCTTTTCGACACTATGGATGTCAGGAATGGAGTCATAACATAAACACCAAGGCTCCAGGGAGGCGAGAAAACGGCGATGATTATTCCCAGGACAGCAAGTGAAGGGATGACCAGGTTGACCTTTACTATGTGTATGGCGGTCTCTCTGGATACATCTTTCTTCAAAATGTCCGGATATTTCAGCAGCAGTAAACATTGAAAGAGGAAAAAAACTCCTATAAGCAGAATATTCATGTGAAAGACAAAACTTGCCGTGAAGTGATTTAAATGCCCCCCTATGAGACCCGACGAAAACGGGATGACGCATACAAGCATCAGCTCGCCGAGGGTGGCCCATAAATGGCGGGTACAGGTATTGTTCACGTATCTGAAGAGCTTCTGCTGGTATATCCAGAAATAACTCAGCATGAGAAAGCTGAGTATATAAGTCCAGAACAGTTCCGAATAATCCAGAAGATGATTCAGCAGGTCATCGTTTGAACTTACGTTATGCTGTGCCTCCGGAAGCGGAAGGCCAAGCACCATCAGCGTCATGGCTATGGCGAATATGCCATCCGTAAGCCCTTCAAGACGATGAATCGGCAGTACATTCGGTTTTTTACTCAGTTCTTTCTCCTTACAGGAAACTTCTGTTAATCCTGTACTATCAATTTCGCTGTCTGCCTTATATTTCCAGGTCCGGAAGCTTCGATCAGGTACAATCCCGAAGGTATACCGGTAAGATTAAGCACCCTCTCCCCAACGGTAAGGCTCCAGTCCTGCAGTTTTCTGCCTGAAAGGTCGTAAAGCCCGACATGAAGGTTAGATTCTACCATTCCACTCCAGTTCAATACAGTTGAAAGATGAGCCGGGTTGGGGGCGAAATGCAGGGCGCCCGCTCCAAGCTCAGGTGGAAGAGGCTGGTCGTTAATTCCAGTCAGATGAGTGGACAGGACATAATTGCCCGGATCGAATTCCACCATGGTTGGCTGGAAGGGAACCGTAAACACTTCGCTCTGAGATTGCAGATCATTCCACATCACTACAAGAGTGTCCTGTGAGTATCCCTGAATCAGGAACTCAAGGGGCATCGTGAAGACGGAAGGACCCGTGCTCTGAATCTGCTCAAGATTAACCGTAACTTCCCAGTTGCCGCCGCTTTCCACCCAGCTATAACCAATATCGTATACAGGATATCCCCAGTCATGAAGCCAGGTATTAAAGAACCAGTCTATATCTCCCCCTGTTACGGCCTCTACATGATCACGGAAGTCGTTGGTGGTTGCAGTACTGTACTTGTATTCATCGAAATAGTTATGAAGAACCAGATAATAATCCGCGTCTCCCAGTACGTGTCTGAGCATGTGGAGAACGCTCGCAGCTTTCTGATACGTTGTGTAGCTCCACATCTCAGCGGGTGTAGTGGGGTTGGTTATAGGGAACATCTCACCACTTCTCAAGTATGGAATCATTATTTTGTTCAATATATAATCGTTGTACGATGCTTCACCGTAATACTCGGCCCAGACTGCTTCACTGTAAACTGCAAACCCCTCGGAAAGCCAGACATCTGTCCAGATCTCCTCTGTTACACAATCACCCCACCAATGGTGGCTCATCTCGTGTGCCAGCAGCCAGTCGTAATTGTTGTATCCATTTATGGCGAATGCGATATGGTAAACTTCAGTTAAATGTTCCATATCTCCTTTAGGCGTTTGAACGTAACTGAATTTTGTATCCCATGGATACGCGCAGTATGTGCTTTCGTACTGGTCCATCATAAGGTTTACGTTCTGAAAACTTACCAGCGCATCGTCCACATCCCATGGATAAACGTAGTAGTAAATCCAGTTGTACGTTGAATCAGTTAAAACCGTGTAATTCGAAACGGCAAAAGCGGCCAGATATGTGGACATGGGCTGCGGCTGCTGCCAGTAATAGGTTGCAGTTGCATCTGTACCGTTCTCGTCCTTTCGCACAAGGTTACCATTCGCGACAGCAAAGAGTGTATCAGGCACTGTAATCTGGAAATCGATAGCAGCCTTGTCTGCTGGATGATCCCAACATGGGAATATCACACGGCCCAATGATGGAGGATCTGTATAAACACCCACACCCATATGATAGTAAACGTATGCATGGAACCAGAAACCACCGAATCCTCCAGGTCCTTCGTTCCAGGGTGTTCCGGAATAGGCGATAAAAACATCTGTAGTATCACCGGGATTCACAGTCGTGGAAAGGGTTACAAAGACCGAGTCGGCCAGCTGCGAATATGTGAGTGGTCCTATGTTATCCCATACGGAATCCACGGTAAGCTGGACAAGATCAAGGCGTATTTCATCAAGACCGGTAATTTCCGACGTGAATTTAACTCCAGTGGTGCATTCAAACATCTCAGTTGATGGAAATACTTCTATTCTTACGTCGTATGAAATCACATCATAATCATGTGGCATGTCAGTCGAATAAAGCAAATTTGTATAGGGCCCGGCAACAGGTCTGCTCAGTACGGACATATCCGGTCCATGCAGCGGTGCCGCCATCAGTGCTAATAGAACAGCAATCATTAGTAACCCTCCTTCTATTTTCTTTTAAATATAGCAATTCCGTCTGGCATGACCATAATATTCTGAATGCTTATCATTTTCGGTTCATCTCCCAAAAAGTGAGTATTCTTTTGACCCTATTTTCCAATATGAATTTTACTTGTTGAAATATAAGAACAATTCAGGTAGAATATATGCGATCAAAGGAGGTTGATAATGCAAATTATCAGAAGACAAATCAGAAATCATAAGAAGCTATTATGCCTGGTGCTTCCAATCT
>JAIORS010000083.1 GCA_021108005.1 Candidatus Aegiribacteria sp. | reverse complement strand
TCCTTCATAGAACAGCCCTCAGTCATCAGGCTTATACTTAAGCACCTGAATCTCTGGGAGGATCCCAGGCCTCCTCCGGAGCCTCTGGAACTGGTGTGAACCCAACGTGGATTACATTCCATGGCAGGATGATGTTCCAGAGATAGAGGCTGGGTAAGTTTTCAGCGATCCGGCTTCAGGGGGGTACTACACCATGATGCGGTGCTTCCAGTGAAAATCAGTGAAAATCTACGGAAAGGTACGTTTGACTGCGAGTGTTTCACATCGTATGGTCAGTTTCAGGCAGGAATCGGTTGTTTATTGGGACGAATGGGTTGCTTTGTGAGCAGCTAATAAGATTGAGGAAAATCCACTTTCCTATTACCTTTCTTATTTATGGAGGTATTTGAAGGATATGCAGCTGGTTGTGTCAATATGGAAATCCGGCATAACCGCTAATTGAAAGTGATGTTATCATGAAAAACATGACGCAACAAAGGATGGGGGCTCTTCTCAAAGCATCTATCCTCGTCCTGTTCTTCATCCCGCAGGCAAAACTCCTTGCTCAGCCGAGCACCATATGGACTGAGACCTTTGGCGGCTCGGGTAATGAATATGGCCATTCCTTTGATAAGACATCAGACGATGGATATATCATTGCCGGACTAACATGCTCTTATGGAGCTGGCGAAGAAGATGTCTGGCTTATCAAGACCGATGTCTCAGGTAACATTCAATGGGATGCGACCTTTGGGGGATCCGACTCCGATTACGGTTATTCCGTTCAGCAGACCGACGACGACGGCTACATCATCACGGGATTCACAGAGTCATTTTCGCATGGTGACAGTGACAGGGATGTCTGGCTGATCAAGACCGATGCTTCAGGAATCCTGGAGTGGGACAAGCCATTAGGCGGTTACAACCATGATGAAGGCCGCTCTGTTCAGCAGACCTCTGATGGCGGTTATATCATAGTGGGATTCACCTCGTCTTTTATTGCAGACGGCATGGATGTCTGGCTGATCAAGACCGATGCTTCCGGGAATTATCAATGGACATGTTTCTGTGGCGGTTCAGCTTCAGATGCAGGCCTATCCGTTCAACAGACCTTTGATGGTGGCTATATTGTGGCTGGGTACACCAACTCATACGGCGCAGGTTCTGCTGATCTCTGGCTGATCAAGACCGATGCCTGGGGGAATATTCAGTGGGATAATACATTTGGCGGGTACGACTGGGATCAGGCTCGTTCTGTACAACAGACCTCTGATGGCGGATATGTCATGACTGGACATACTGACTCTTATTGCTCTGGTGGTACAGATGTCTGGCTTATCAAGACCGATGCTTCAGGGAATATGGAATGGGACAGGACCTTTGCCGGGCCCTACACCGATAAAGGCTATTCGGTGGAGGAAACCTTTGAAGGCGGCTACATCATTGCGGGATACACTACATCATTTGGTGCTGGTGGTGCTGATGTCTGGCTTATCAAGACCGATCCTTCAGGGGATATGCAATGGGATATAACCTATGGCGGCTCCAACTGGGATCAGGGGCATTCCGTTCAGCAGACCTCAGACGGCGGATATGCAATCGCAGGATACACCAGGTCTTACGGCGCCGGCTCTGCTGATGTATGGCTGATCAAAACAGCTCCAGAGGTTGGAATCGAATCAGATGAACCTGATCTCTGTACATCAGTAGAATGCTATCCAAATCCATCCACAGGGCTGGTAACGATTGACTATCGCACGCAAACGGGAGGACGCGCAGTTCTGTCTGTCTATGATCTTGCAGGTCGAAGGGTAGCTTCACTCGTAGAAGGCTTGTGTACACCAGGGCAGCACACTGTCCTATGGAATCCGGTGGATGTCTGTTCCGGTGTCTACTTGCTGAAGCTCGAAACTACTGAATCTCAGGCCACGACCAGACTTCTGCTCTACCGTTAGTGATCAGCTGCCGGATTCTGTTCATCAGGCTTTGGTCAGGACACTTGTTCTCCTGAAGAAGACAGAACTCAATCCAACCTCCCGTGTTGTCTCATCAATGGGGAACTATTGTCAAACCACGGGCTAAAGGCTAGATAATGGTGATTGTGTCCCGATAGCCCCGAGTGTATCGAAGGAGAATGATGACAAAGACACTCTGTCTGCTCCTCGCTGCGGTCCTCTTCAGTCCGCTCCATGCATCCGATGAAGTCTACAGGGACGCTGGAGCCGGAGCTTACAGCTTCCTGAAAATAGATCTCGCCCGAAGTGCGGAGGACAGATGAAGGTCATCTCTTTCATAGAGTAACCGTTTGTCATCAGACGTATCCTGAAACACCTTGATCTCTGGGAAGATCCCAGACCTCCGACTGTGCCTCTGGAACTGGTCTGCGAACCATGCGCAGACTACGTTCCCTGGAAAGACGATGTTCCAGAGATAGAGGCTGGGTAAGTTTTCAGCGATCCGGCTTCAGGGGGGTACTACACCATGATGCGGTGCTTCCAGTGAAAATCAGTGAAAATCTACGGAAAGGTACGTTTGACTGCGAGTGTTTCACATCGTATGGTCAGTTTCAGGCAGGAATCGGTTGTTTATTGGGACGAATGGGTTGCTTTGTGAGCAGCTAATAAGATTGAGGGAAATCCACTTTCCTATTACCGATTTCGTGAGATTTTACCGGAACGGCTTGAAATAAAGATTCCTATTGTTAAGATTTTTTCCTTTCACCCCAGAGGGCAAGTTCCGGTCGGACAGGAAGAAACGTCACTTCCATGGTTTGCCGCGGTGCTGAACGCGGAGAATAGCTTCTCGGGATTCTCAGCCCCGCACTCTGGACATTTTGGTTCGGGTTCAGATGAATTTCTTACAAGATGTTCAAAGATTTTCCCACATTTACTGCACTTGTATTCATAGATAGGCATTAATTACACTCCATTTACGACTGTTTGTTTCAACTTGCAGCAAACTGAATTTAGCTGCAGAGCCAGGCAAAATATCCGGATTGAAACCTCTTGATAAGTTCATTATTCCAATTCCACACGAAGGTTATACATTCATAAAGATAAAGAATAAAAAACCTGTCATTTTACGTTCTTTGTGCGGATCTGTCTGCTTTTTTTCATTTTTCTCAAGTCGTTTTTCTTTCATGGTCTTTTGAGGTTTCTTTTTTGCAGTTTTCCTTGCACATGCCCTTTTGCCATAATTTTCTCCCTTGATTTACTGAGTAAATAGAATCCAGTTCAGTCATGTTCCTCAGCGTATCATAAATATTATAACTATTGTCAACAAATTACGCATACAGGCTAATCCAAGCAAATAATTTTAATCAACAGTATTGTTTGAATAATTTACGAAGTACATCAGCTATTTTAGTCAGTTCTGTACTCTCCAGATATTTTATCCAGATTACTGGATGCCCATTACCAAGATTTCAGGGATGCATATGCCGAACGCTTTTCCAAGCGCTACGGTTACTGGCGCCATGATGTAGTGCTTCCAGTGAGAATCAGTGAAAATCAACGGAAAGGTATGTTTGACTGCGTGTGTTTCACATCGTATGGTCAGTTTCAGGCAGGAATCGGTTGTTTATTGGGACGAATGGGTTGCTTTGTGAGCAGCTAATAAGATTGAGGAAATTCCACTTTCCTATTACCCGTAGAGAAGACCGCTTTTGAAGCATATATGCAGTATCCTGTCAGCACCCGGCTGAAGCAGATCCATGACCTCAGCCTCTTCAAGGTGATGGCTCCATACCGGAACAGGCAGTTCAGTCATCTTCCCGGTCCCGTTCCACCAGAGTCCTGGTGAATCCGGTCTGGCGCTCAGAACAAGGATACCGTCATCGAACAGGAGACCGAACCCATCCTTTACAACCGGTCTGCCGATCTTCCTGCATTTTTTTGCCCATGATCAGATCTTTCAGGGGCGGCAGCAGGGCACTCAGGAAAACACCATCCACTGAGGACTCCTTTCACGACAGATGAATGATGATACCTTTGAGCTATGCTTAATATACTTCCTGCCGTATGATGTTGTCCGAATTACAATATTCTGGAAGATATCTGAAGGAGTCAATTACCTGCTTTACCAATATCCTCCTGCGCTTTATATACTCCGAATATGAACCTGATTATCATATTCTACTCGAAGGAATCCATTTGATAGTACTTGCCAGTGATATAGGCAGCACAACCACAAAAGCTGTTGTTTTTGACCTGTCTGACGGTGCTTTTACTGCGGTGGGTGCTGTACAGGAACCCACAACGGTCGAGCCGCCGTTCTCAGATGTCATGGTGGGTCTATTCAGGGCAGTCCGTCGGCTGGAGAATGAGACGGGTCTTATTCTGATCAAAGGTGACTCCTTCACTGTACCCTACTATACCACCAGCTCTGCAGGAGGAGGTCTGCAGATTCTTGTAATCGGGTACACGCTGGCAGATTCCTGCCGGATAGCTGAATCAACGGCATACGGAGCAGGGGCGGTCATCTCCGGTGCATTCGCAATGGACAGCCGGGGAGGCAGGCTTAATCTGATCGATAAGATGAGCCGTCTTAATCCCGATCTGGTGCTCATGGCCGGAGGAACCGATGGTGGCGCGGTATCCGGTGTTGTAACCATGGCCTATATGCTCAGTCTCGCTAAACCGGAACCAAAGTACGGGTCAGGCAAGCTGCCGGTACTTTTCTGCGGAAATGTGAAGGCCCATGAATATGTGCGGCAGGCACTGGGCAATAGTTTTGACATGCAGATTACCGAGAATGTGGTTCCGGGAAATCATGAGATCAATCCCAGACCGGCGATCATGGCAGTGCAGAGTCTGTTCATGGAGCATGTAATGAAGAGAGCTCCCGGTTATCCCCGATTGCTCGATCTGGTATCCGCGCCCGTGGTGCCAACGCCCATGGGTGTTTCCAGAATACTTGAGGTGTGCAGCAGGGAGATGGGCAAAGGTGCTCTTATGGTGGACATGGGCGGAGCGACCACAGACATCTTCACAGTGGCGGACGGCAAACTGCAGCGTACTGTGGCCGCCAATATCGGAATGTCATTCAGCATGACAAACACACTGGCTGAAGTAGGATTGCCTGCTGTACTTCGTCACATACCCGGAGTGGATTCCGAGACCGCCAGGAGCTGGATAATGGGCAAAACCCTCTTCCCCACGACTCTTCCCCGTTGTGAAACGGCCTGCGTAATAGAAGCTGCAATTGCCGTTGAAGGTTTGCGAACAGCCTGGAATCATCATCTTGATGTGGCATACGACGCTGGCAGACTGTCCTGGCGGGAGATGATCGGGATCAGTCCCCCCTCTGCCATCAATCCACCTCTGAGCACTCTCTCCGGAAATAGATTCCGGCTTGACGGTCTGGATATGCTCATAGGAGCGGGGGGCATATTCTCCCACTCATCTCCAGAAAGGGCAGCCTGGATGCTGGCGGAGGCATTCAGACCGCCGGGACTCACCACTCTTTATGTGGATAGTTTCTTCAGAAGCCCCCATCTTGGCGCACTGCTTCAGAGCTTTCCTTCTTCTGCCCTGAAATACTATCTGAATGACTGCCTCAAGCCGGTCTGCAGAGTACTCAGCCCATCCTGCAGGATATCGAGCAAATTCGTGGATATCACAGGACCCTTCAGAAGGAAAACCGTACGAGCCGGCGGATATCTCTACCTGGAAGACACAACTGATATAACCATACAGGTCTTTGGACCCCGGATCCCGGGATTGGAAAATGTGTCCGATGGTTTACCTCTTCTGATAGATTGCAGAAGAAAAAATGACCCTCTACCAATGGATTTCCGGGAGGGAAACACCTTCGGGAAAGAAACTGTACAGCTATCACACCGGGAAATCGATTCTCCAGTTGAACAGAAGATCCGATTCGGCATGTCTCTGCCCTTCTCTGGAATGCTCAATGTACAGGAAAATGATACTGTTGAGCCCGGACAGTGCCTGGGACAGATCACAGAGATTCCTCCCAGACAGTTCGTTCTGGATGTCAACACCGCCAGATCGTGGCCTTCCGGCCTGAGTGATGAAGAGATCAGGAGGGCCGTTAATGTATCACCGGGGGATATGGTTAAAACTGGAGACAGTATCTTTAAGCACAGCACCAGACAGTACTTGGCGGTATACAACAGCCCTATGAATGGAAGGATAACAAAAATTCTACCTCCTGGTGTTGTGATAATGGAAGAGGACATGGAACAAGATGACCTGCCCCATGTAGTTACAGTATGCCGGAAAATGGAGATAAAGCCAGGGCAGATGAGCAAATTCCTGCGGGTCTCGACCGGTGACTTCGTGTACAGAGGACAACTGATTGCAAATGATCCTCCGGTCAGCATGTGCACGGCTCCTGGTCCGGGTTTTGTAACTGATATAGATCATATACTCGGCACTGTTACTATTCAGTACAACATGACCCCGATAGTGATTGAAAGCCCACTTGCCGGAGGAATTACCAGCACACTTTTGAACAGAACGGTCAACATGGAATGCACAGGCCTGAAACTGCCGGGAGTACTGGGCTTCGGCAGAACCGTTCGTGGGAAACTCAAGCCTATCGGAACATCTTTACAGAAAGGCGACATTGCTTTTACAAGCAGTCCCGCCGACCTTGAAATCTTTGAAAAGGCAGGAGAGATGGAGCTTGCGGGGCTGGTCTGCCCATCTATCTCTTCCAATAGTCTAATCTCCTGGCTGGGATGCGAGCCTGGGATGTTCATCACCGGTCAGGAGGACCTTCCTTTCTCGCTGCTAATACTGAACGGTATCGGTGAGAGGAATATGACTCCCGGAATACTAGAATCTCTTAAATCCTCCGAAGGTATCCATTCAGCCCTCTTCCCCGAGACAAAGATTCGCTCTGGTATCTACCGTCCATTCATGGTGATATCGTCAGATGGGACTGGTTGAAAGCGTCTCATTATCCGTCTTCCTGTACACGTCAGCTTTATTGCACCGCAGAAGAAGACAGTTGTGGGCTGTTCTTCTCAAGAAGGTATGGGATGTTGATGCTCTCAAATGTCCTGAATACGGCGTTTGCATGAAGGTGATTTTCTTCATTGACGGCGGATGAGTTCGTGCAGTATGGTCAGTTTCAGGCAGGAATCGGTTGTTTATTGGGACGAATGGGTTGCTTTGTGA
>JAIORS010000082.1 GCA_021108005.1 Candidatus Aegiribacteria sp. | reverse complement strand
GAAGGAATTTATATGATTGGTAATCTGCGCTGCGCCGCAGCGCTTAGTTCAACAATCGCATCAACCAGAAACAGCGACAATGTTCTAGGCCTGTAAACACTGTTCTGGTTATGCAAAATGTTAGGTAGAAAGGAGAAACGGAAGCTCACAAACGAACAGGGAGGGAAAGAAAATGAGAACGAAAATGCTTGTCCTACCCATACTTCTTCTGCTCGCCTCGGGACTTCATTCTGATACTATCCACGTACCAAGCGAATACTCCACAATTCAAGAGGGACTCAATGCCGCACAGGCAGGTGATACTGTCCTGGTCGCGTCAGGGACTTACATCGAGAACCTGATCTGGCCAAATACCCAAAGCATTAAGCTGCTGAGCGAATCGGGACCGGAGTACACAATCATCGATGGAAACAACCTTGCATCGGTAATCAACATAAGTGTTTCCATCGATATAGATACATCTACAGTTATTTCCGGTTATACTATCAGAAATGGTAATGGCAATTCTGGTGGAGGTATTAATTCTTATCAGGGACTATCAATCATAGGGAATCATATTAATGATAATCATGCAATTTATGGTGGTGGTGGAATTAATATGGGAGCTTTCTTTACAGACTATTCTGATCATGAGGATTACCGATCCATCTACTCAAGCAGTGAAATAACTCAAGGAAATCGAGATGCAAAAGCAAGTGCTATATATGGCGTGATATCCGATTGTGTTATTTCCGGTAACACCTCATCATGCGGGGGAGGTATCCTGGGGCAGAATTTCAGTGGAATAATCACCAAATGTGACATTTCTGAAAACGAATCCTCCGCTGGAGCGGGAATATCCTTAAGGGATCACTTTGGGACAGTATCGCAGAGTTTTCTTATCGATTCGACAAACATAGCCAATAATACTGGTGATGGCATATTGATGAGTAAGTATCTTCCAAGCCCTACTGAAACTTATGCTGCACACTACTGCAACATCTATGGCAACACCGGATATGGAATAACCATGACTGGGATAGGTGCCCCCCCCAGCCAGCCATTCGATGCGACATACAACTGGTGGGGTGACCCAAGCGGTCCAGGAGGTGTAGGACCCGGAACTGGAGACGAGGTGTGCGAGAATGTTCTCTATGACCCATGGCTGACTGAGCTGGGGATCGAAAGTTCTTCTCCAAGCTTCCCATTAAGGCTTTCTGTATTCCCCAATCCTTTCAGTTCAAATGCAGTTGCTTTCTTTGAGCTTCCAGGTTCTGGATTGGTCACAATCCAAGTGTTTGATCTTTCAGGAAGATTGATCGAGCAGGTAATCGACAGCATGCTTGAAACAGGAAATCAAGCAATCGAGCTGGATGGTTCTGAATGGTCCCCAGGAATCTATCTGATCCGCTTGAATGCCGGGAATCATACTGTTAGTCATAGGTGCATATTGGTAAGATAATTAGATACCTAACAAGCGCATCAACGCGGACTGTCAAAGCTAATCTGCTCTGCTCAAAGGTTTATGCCAGCCGGTTATGCGAGACGTTCAGAATACATATGATGATTAACTTGATAGCTAGGATTATATAAATCGGAAAAGGAAATCAATCTAAGATAGGAAATGCTACTTGAATTGTTACGACATTTATGCTGAATTAAAAGATTTATCTGAACGAGTATTACTTTCTTCCGGTTCTATCTCATTATTGTTCCTTTTCCTGGGATGCGCAGAGAGTGATTCACCACCAACAGTCGACTATCAGATCACGCATTCTGTTGATACCCTTCAGGTTGTTTTTGAGATTGGCGAGGAGATTGGTGATTCCACAAACACATTCTGGTCGATTGTTGGTGTTGATATTGATGATCAAGGTCGAATTTTTGTTGTGGATGAGATAGACGCTAGTGTGAAAGCCTATGATCTCCAGGGCAATTACATTCAGCAGGTCACTCGAAGAGGAAACGGTCCAGGAGAGTTACAACACCCTCAAGGATTGTGCATTATGCCTGATGGCAGGCTAGTAATCATTGCTCCAAGCAAAAATGGGTATGTTGTCTTTAATGATTCACTGGAGTTCGTTGAGGAAGTCAGTTTGTGGCTGAATAATTCCCCATATCATGTTTCTCCGTTGACTAACAATAAACTGGTTGCATGCAGATATGATGGAAATCCTGAGACAGATGCTGAGTGGCAAACTGCTGCAATCTACAATTGGAGTGAACCGGACTGGGAGACTCTTTTATGGAAAGATTCAATTCAGATATCCAACAGCGAATATGATAGAGATCCATCAGTATCTATTAATTTTACTGTATTTCACCTGTTAAGTTCGTATGGGGATGGAAATGGAAATGTATATTTTGGTCAAGTTGATGCATTTGAATACAGAGTAATAGGCTGGGATTCCACCGGCACAGAAATACTTAGTATCACAAGGGATATGACTCCTGTTGAAAAATCGACTGAGGAGATTGCCAGTGAATCGGAATATATGAACTATACCTACCAAAGGATGGGTGGTTCACCTTCAAGGGATGTTCATCCCTCAATTTATGAGAATATGATAAGTGAAGTTGGAATCGGACCTGATAAGAATCTTTGGGTAAGACGTGGCACACACAATGAATTGTTTTTCGATATCTATAACCTGGAAGGCAATCTGCTCAGTCATGCTGTTTATCCCGTTGAGAGCTGGAGTTGGGAGATAAAGATTACCACCCAGGGTATATTGGCTTGGGAATTGGATCCTCTGGAAGGCTTCCAAAAGTTGTATTTTCTTGAGTGATGATTCTGAACAACTGTATGAACCTGACACACGAGCAAAGAGATGAGTTCCAATAATTCTTGTGCAGGTTATACAGAGCGTTCAGTGTATTATGAAATTACCATGGGAGATAGATGAAAGCATTATCTTACAAGGAATCAATTCCCCTGATTCAT
>JAIORS010000081.1 GCA_021108005.1 Candidatus Aegiribacteria sp. | reverse complement strand
AAGCTGACCTGGTATCTTCCGATCTGATCCGGGGGGATTATTATGCATGAGAATAATTATCGATAACTGGCAGATCATCTTGATAAGCTTCCAGGCGGTTTTGCTCCAAGTCACACGTGGTATATTTACTGACAACGATGTTTGACTGCGGGTATTTCATATCGTATGGTCAGTTTCAGGCAGGGAAATGGTGACATCTGCAAACGGATGAGCTGTTTTGGGGGTAGCTAATAAGATTGAGGAAAATCCACTTTCCTGTAATTCATTCTGCTACCATGAAAGAAGACAGCCTATCAAATCAATAAAAAAATGCTTGTTCTTACTTGGTTATTGTACTTGCCTGGTTCAGATACTTCTAACCTCATGTTCCTCATCTGAAGATGCAAGCATTCCTGAAATACCTGTGATGACTCTCACAGTAGTTGATTCTCTTGGCGTAGAGTACGGCGATACTACTCAGATGTATGGTTCTATTACCGGTGCTTGTTTTATCAGCTATGAAGAGTTCGTTGTTCTTGACAATGTCATGAAAACAGCTCAAAAATATTCTCGATCTGGAGAGTACCTTGGTTCGGTTGAATATCAAGGATCCGGTCCTCTAGAGATCGTAAATGCAGGACACCTGTGCCCGCTTGAAGAAGGATTTGCAGTCATGGAGCAATTCCTACCTCCCAAATACCTGATATTTGACAGCAGCATGATACCCCGAAAATACGTTGTCATTCAAGAAAACGCCCCACTTTTTGAACCATGGACTCTTGAGGACAGTACAATAGTCAGCGGGATATACTCCATTCGGAACAATGATGAACAGATGCTTATCGGTATGGATGTCTCCAGATGGAATATGAGCGGAGAAAGAGAAATTGAATACTATTCGGAATACTATCCAATCTCTGGTGCGGAAGCAGCCTCGTATGAGGTGTTCGTCGCTCTCGAATTCTGTATTGCATCAAGTCGTTCAGGTAGAGTTTTCGTTGTGCCTGACAGATCAGAATTTCATATTTATTCCTTCGCTTCAAATGGAATCTGCGTAGATACGCTCTATACGTACCATGAATGTATTCCCAGAAGTGAAGAGGAGCTCATACAGGAAACAGAATTCCGCAAAATGAGAGACAGACATCTTGGTGACTGGATGCCATCCCAGCTTGAAACAGGAATTGTACAGCTGCAGATTCAGGATTCTCTTGGCTATCTCTGGGCAAGTCATGGTTCGTATTTCGATCCTGAATTTGATGTGTATAGCTTCGATGGTGAACTGGTTTTCTCGTGCGAATGTGAGGGCTTGCCCGGAAATGAAATGTTTAGATTCAGTATAACCGACTATGGGTATCTTGCTTACTCTATGCATCCTTACGACTACCCGAAATTGTATATACTGGGATTGAGTGACTGATGATAATTCAGTGCAGAACAAAATCAGTAGACCTGCGGAACCATGATGTTGGCTCTCGTGAAAAAGCCCCATAGTGAGATTTCGATTCACGGCGAACATGTTGATGAATTACTCGCCTGGATCAAGAAGAAGTACGACGTTACCGTCCTAGCTGACGAACCGGTCACAAATGCAAAGCCATGACCCAGAGTAATATCTGTGCTGGTTATGCAAAGCGTTTTCTAATAGAAATCATAAATGACTACATTGCGTTCGTATGTATTCTAATGTATACTATCTGCACATGATGAACTCACATATTGGAGGTGAGAAATGTCAAAGACTGTTACACTCAGGCTTGATGAAAAGATATACAAGCAATTTCGTGAATTGGCTGAACAGGACAATCGTCCTCTTTCTAACTTCATTGAGACCGTTGCCTTGCGCTATATCGAAGAACACAGGTATGTAAACGAGTTTGAAATGGCTGAAATTCGTGAAAATGAATATCTGAACAGAAGCATCAGGAATGGGCTACAGGACGCGAAATCTGAGCGAGGTCAGTTTGCCTGATTTCAAGATATTCGAAACCAAGGAATTCCTCAAGCAACTTGGGAAATTACCGCTGAATGAATCTGCATTTCTAAGGAACAAGCTTAATGTGTACATATATCCACAGCTCAGGATTGAACCATTTTATGGAAAGAACACCAAGAAGCTTCGGGGCTACTCCCCTGATACCTGGCGATACAGGATTGGCAGTTTCAGATTGTTTTATATCGTGGAGAAGAAGGAACATATCGTGTTTATTCTTACGATTGATGCTAGAAGAAATGCATACAAGCAATGAATTTAAAGTTAACAAAATGCAGCAGTACTGCAGCTTCACGATTGAGTTCTGGATATAGCAGTCTGCTGATTTAGAGCGTTCACTTGACGGAAACAAGAAAATATGAATGGAATTCCAATAACAATTCTTGTGTTTTCAATTGCCATAGTGCTTTCTTGTGGTAATGAGCCTGATACCATTAGTACTGGTAATCACGAATACGAAGTAAGAAATGGTATAAGCTTAGACACACTCTTAAAGTGGAAGCTTTATGCCGAGTCATCCGATGATGGTCTTTGGGAGGGAGATTCTGCACATTACATACTTTTCGACCGAGTAGCGATTCTAGGTGATGAAGAGGATTCCACACCACCGTTCTACAACGCACTCTACCTGCATACAATGGGTGATACTCTTTTGATAGCCGATCAAGCTACACAGGAACTGGTATGCATGAGACCAAACGGTGAAATGCTATGGAAAGCCGGGGAAAGCGGTGAGGGCCCGGGACACTTTCATGGAATAGGAACCATTGCTTCAGCAGGAGACTGGATCGCCGTAGCGAATACCGGTCTTGGTAGAATTGATTTCTTCTCTAATAGTGGTGTTTTTACAACAACTATCTCTATCGAGACCCCTGAGGATCTCATTGCATTATCCGATTCCACACTGGCTGTTCTTTCTGGAACACAACAAGGTGGAGTCATTCACATCATACATGTTGATTCCGGTCATATCAGATCGTTTGGAGAAATCGAAGGGGATTCTGAAATGACGTTGGATAGCCGATTCAGGGACAATCTTCGCGGTGTATTCATCCCTCCAGATATGATAGCCTTTATTTCCAGATACGAGCATCGACTCCATATTTTCAATCTTGAAACCGAAGAACCTATTTTCACAGGTGTTCGCGATCTCCCATCAGAACCAGCTAAACCTTATCGCAGTTTCAATGAAGAAACTGGAATTCAGTCAACAGTGATGTTCCCATCCGTTGGCGGTGTTTTCAGAGGCCCGGAAGGCATGATCAATGTCGTGGTAGATGAATACCAAAACGATGGTTCTCTTCTGCACAGCAATCGATACATCAACTACGCTCCGGTTACTATTATCGATAGATATGATTCAAATGGAGAATACCTTGATAGTTACTGTCTTCCTGATTCTGGAATATCCTGGGTGAGAATGCTCCATGATCATCAATTGGTCGGAAGACAACAAGGAACAGGTATGGTCATGATATACGAACAGTTTGAGGAAGTACATTAATCATTAGCGAACCGGCTGCAGTAGACAAGTACTACCTTATTCTTCTGCTCTGTTCACTGCTTGCTACTACGCCGGAGTGTGCATATCGATGAGGGAGATCCAATGCTAAATGGAGATAAGGTCATACTTCGCCCAATGGTAAAGAGCGATATCGAACGGCAACATAAGTACAATCAGGATGTTGATCTGTACCTGCTCAATGCTGGTCTCCCACATGTATCACCACTAGAAAGAGCCCAGGAAATGTATGAACTCTGTACTAAGAAAGATCGAAACGCTCAGTATTTCGCTATTGAGGCAGACGGGAAGTACATCGGCAACTGCTCGCTCAAGTTGTCAAATGCCTTTCCTGGTGTGTATAGGCTTGGAATACTGATTGGAGACCAAGACTATTGGGGTAAGGGTTACGGTACGGACACGGTCAGGGTCCTTCTCGGTTATGGATTTCATTACCTGGGAGCACGCCGAATCGGACTTAGTACAAATGCAAAGAACCCTCGAGCAATCAGCTGCTTCCGAACATGTGGTTTCGTAGAAGAGGGTCGCGCTCGCAAGGTTCAGTGGATCGATGGTGATTATACAGATCTTGTCACCATGGGAATACTACGGGAAGAATGGGAAGGAATGGAATGAAAAGATCCATTGAATCCGCAAGTCTTATATCGATTCTTGCTCTCCTGATCGGCTGTGCTGAATCTAATCCAGCCCCGGAAGAAATTGGTTCAAACACTCATCAACCCCGATATGATCTCATGAAGGTTGACTCCATTGGAATAGAATCGGGCGATTCCAATTATGTATTTGGCACAATCATTGATGCTGCATATCTGAACGATGACC